>QMYD01000020.1 GCA_003662485.1 Candidatus Hecatellales archaeon
GGCTGATTCTTCTCATGAACCTTAATAGCCTCCCCAAGCGTCAGCCATCGAATCCTCGACACCAACCTTACACCCCCAAGAGGGGGCTAAACTTAACTGGGTTAGCCCTCCAATGGTCCCAGTATTTTTACATCCACTTTCTCATTTACATTCTCGATTTCCCTATGAAAGCGAGGTTAGGGTATTTTCTTTCCGGGGTTAAGGATTCCGTTAGGGTCGAAGACCTTTTTGATCTGTCTCATCAGGTCGATTTCCTTTTCGCTGAGGTATAGGGGGAGGCTTTTAAGTCTAACACCTCCTATGCCATGCTCGGCTGAAATGGTTCCCCCAAGCTCTAAAGCTGCCTCATAAATTTCATGTCGAAGCTTCTCCGCATACTCTTCAAGGTTTACACCTTCCCTCTTCATAATGCAGACGTGGATGTTTCCGTCTCCTGCATGGCCTGCCACGGGGAAGCTCGTACCATATTTTTCAGCTATCTTATCGATTTTATCGAGGAATTCGCCTATCTTCGCTGGGGGGACAGCTGTGTCCAGCCCATCCACCATCCCCTCAGCCTCCAACACGGGGAGGGCTGCGCTCCTAATCCTCAGTATTTTCTCCTGCTCGTGCTTGGGCTCAGCGAATAGGATTTCAAGCGAATGGTTTTGCTCGCAGATTTCCGCTATCTTCTGACTTTCATACAAGACTTGATCACGGTTCTCCCCCACGACTATGATGAGGAGGTAGCAGTTCCCCTCCTTCACTGGCCACTCCTCGCCTATATGTTTTGCAGCCTTCTCCATCAGCTCTCTCTCAGCATACTCAATGGCTAACGGTATAATCCCGCTTTGAAGGATTTTTGGAACAGTACCCACAGCCTCATGCCTACTGTTAAAGGGTGCAATAAGCGTTGCAGAGGCTCCAGGCTTAGGATGAAGCTTCACGATGACCTTGGTTATGACGGCAAGGGTTCCCTCACTTCCAACGATTAAGTCTAAAAGGTCGTAGCCCGTATTATCCTTCTGGAGTTTTCCTCCAAGATTTAGGATTTCACCTGTGGGTAGAACAACCTCTAAGCCCTTCACATAGTTTCTCATAACCCCATACTTGACGGCTCTAACTCCACCTGCATTGGTGGCTGCGAGGCCTCCAATGTGGGCGGTTTCATCGCCTGGGTGGAGGGGGAAGAATAGGCCTGCCTCCTCAGAAGCCTTTATCAGCTCTTCCAGCGTTACGCCAGCCCCCACCGTGGCCATAAGGTTTTCCCTGTCAATTTCTATCCCCTTCATCCTCTCCGTTGTGAGGACGATGCCCTCCCTCGTTGGCACGGCTCCCCCAACAAGCCCTGTTCCTCCACCCCTCGGGAAAACCGGTATCCGGTGCTCGTTGGCAAACTTCAGAATTCTGCTTACCTCCTCAGCGTTGAGGGGTTTAACCACGACGACGTTAGCGGCTGGCTTAAGCCTAAGCATTGGGTAGGTTTCATCCCTAAGGTAGTCCTCCAGCTTCTCCCTCTCGTAAACCACGTTTTTCTCGCCCACTATCTCCTTTAACGCCTCAACCACCCTCTCCATTCCCAACTTTTCCAAGGCAATCAAACCCCCAGGAGACTCAAAGCCTTATCCCAGCCTTAAACATCAAAAAAGTTCTACAGGCCCCGGTAGCCATTAAACTCCAAGAAAAGTAAAAATTTTGCGGATTCTCCTAACATGTGATGGTAGTTCTTAATGTATTTTGCAGGAGTGGATGTAGGCTCCCTAGCCATTAAGGTATGCCTCCTAGACGGGGAGGCGAAGCTGGTAGCCTACAATATTGAGAAAACCATGGCTAAGGTGAGGGAGGCAAGCGAGGAAGCCTTCAAGCACTGCTTAGGCGAGGCTGGCTTAAAGCCTTCTGATGTGGCCTACATCGTAGCGACGGGTTACGGTAGGAATCTTGCAGCTTCAAGCTTCGCCAACGAGAAAATAACCGAGATAACCTGCCATTCGAGGGGGGCGAGATTCCTATTTCCCAAATGCTACACGGTCATCGACGTGGGCGGTCAGGACTCGAAGGCGATAAGGCTTGACGACACTGGAAGGGTTTTAAAGTTCGCCATGAACGATAAGTGTGCAGCGGGCACGGGAAGATTCCTTGAGGTGATGGCTGAAGCCTTAGGCGTCAAACTAGAGGAGATGGGTGAAATCTCGCTTAAATCTGAGCGGAAGGCTCCGATTACCAGCACCTGCACCGTTTTCGCAGAATCCGAGGTTATCTCACTACTTGCTTCCGGAGAAAACCCAGTAAATATTATTGCAGGCCTCCATGAGGCCATAGCCAAGAGGATAAGCAGCTTAGCCAAGCAGGTTGGAATTCGAAGTGATGTAGTCATGACGGGGGGTGTAGCAAAAAACGTAGGCGTAGTAAGAGCGCTAGAAGAGGAGATAAAAGAGAAAATTCATGTCCCCCAGGAACCCCAGATAGTTGGAGCCCTAGGGGCAGCCCTCATAGCCAGAGAGAAGGCCTCCCAGAAAGCCACGTAATCGACGCTTTTCAGACTTAATCTTCATGGAACCTTTCAGATACATCTGGGCGCTACCCCGCAGCCAGCGCACAGGCCCCATCTATTCAAGCTTCTCCCATCATAGACGATGGCTACAGGTGAAGGAGAATGCGCATTCAAGGCGGAGGTTGCAGCCCTCTATCTTAACTGGCTTGAATGGTTTCCGTAGCCTCTCTCACCTCAAGGCCTAGGTGGGGCTAAAAGGCTTCAGCAAAACCTTAAAGTTAAAGGCTGGATATGAAAGTGTGAAGGCTTAGGTTTTCCTTTCAAACACGCTCTTTTGGAGGTTTGACGGAATGGTTGAAATTAGGAATGTTTGCGTTCTAGGCGCAGGCGTTATGGGGCATGCCATAGCTGAGCTGGCAGCCCTGTCAGGCTTCAACGTTAAGCTAAGAGACATCAGCGAGGAGCTCGTTCAGAAGGGCTACCAGAGAATCAGGGAAAGCCTTGAAATGGACGCCAAAAAAGGTAGGCTCAAAGAAGACGTGGAAACCGTTCTACGAAGGATTAAACCCGTGGTGGAGGTGGCTGAAGCCGTAAGGGATGCAGACCTCATAATAGAGGCCATCCCAGAGGTGCTTGACCTCAAAGGTAGGGCCTTCCAGGAATGCGAGCAATACTGTCCAGCCCACACCATCTTCGCCACTAATACCTCCTCCCTAAGCATTTCAAGGCTTGCAGAGTATACGGGGAGGCCGGACAGGGTGGTTGGCCTCCACTTCTTCAACCCGCCGAAGGTTATGAGGCTGGTGGAAATCGTTTGGGGTGAAAAGACGAGTAGGGAAACCGTTGAGGCTGTTGAACAGTTCTCCAAGCAACTGAACAGGGTGATCATCCATGTGAAGAAGGATGTGCCAGGCTTCGTGGTTAACAGGATCTTTGTAACCATGGCGAATGAGGCTGCCTGGGCGCTTGAGAGGGGTGAGGGAACCATCCTGGAAATAGATTCAGCGGCCAAGTATAAGATGGGGCTGCCTAAGGGCCTCTTCGAACTCCACGACCTCCTAGGCGGAGGATGCATAGACCTAACCTACCACATCCTTGAATACTTCAGGGAAACCCTTGGCGAAACCTATAGGCCAGCCCCACCCTTCGAGAGGCTGGTTAAGGAAGGCCATCTTGGAAAGAAGAGCGGCAGAGGCTTCTACGACCGGTCGGAGGGGAAGATAAACGAGGTCCCCCTGAAGGCTGGGGTCTCCTTCGACATTTTGAGGCTTCTCGCCCCAGCCGTCAATGAGGCAGCCTGGCTGATCGAGAGGGATGTTGCAGCCCCCCAGGAAATCGATACAGGCGTGATCTATGGTTTGAACTGTTCGAGGGCTCTCCTGAGAATGGCAGACGACGCTGGAATAGACGTAATAGTGGATAAGCTTAAGGAGCTTCATCAAGCCTACGGGGAGGAAAGGTATCGTCCAAACCCTGTTCTAACCAGGATGGTTGAGGAGGGGAGGCTTGGAAGGAAGGCGGGTGAAGGCTTCTACCGGTATGGGCCAGGCCTCTACGAGTTTGTGAAGCTGAAAATCGACAGGGAGAGTAAGATTGCAACCCTCGTGCTTAGCAGGCCTTGGAGGGCTAACGCTCTAAACGCTACATTCCTAGACGAAATATCCGACGCTTTAACCCTGCTGGAAAAGGATCCAAACGTAAGGTGCATCGTCATAACGGGTGAGGGAAGAAACTTCTGTGCTGGAGCGGACGTCTCAGCCTTCGCCCAGGGAGATGTTACGGCGATAATCGACTTTGGAGATAAGGGCCACAACACCTTCACGAAGATAGAAACCCTCTCCAAGCCTGTTATCGCAGCGATAAATGGGCCTGCCCTCGGCGGGGGGCTTGAACTCGCCCTAGCCTGCGACCTAAGAATTGTGAGCAAGCAGGCTTTCCTAGGCCTTCCAGAACTCAACCTCGGACTTTTCCCAGGTTGGGGTGGAACTCAGAGGCTGGCAAGCCTCATAGGCCTCTCCAGGGCTAAGCAGATAATCCTCATGAGGGAGAATGTTGACGCCGAGACGGCTTTAAAGTTTGGGATAGCCAACTACGTGGTTGAGCCTGAAAAATTTGAGGAATTCGTTTACGAGGTGGCTAGGAGGCTTGCTGAAGGCCCTCCAATCGCTTACAAACTGGTGAAAAGGGTGCTATGCTATGGAAACCAGCCCCACCTAAGAGCTAGCCTATACTTGGAGGCAGCCTCAGGAGGCGATGTAGCCGCAACCGAAGACATCTCTGAAGGCATAACAGCCTTCACCTACCGGAGGAAGCCTGAGTTTAAAGGCCGGTAGGCGGAAACCCCTCATATAAGACTTTATTTTTTGGTTGGAGTCAAATTATAATTTGGGGTGTTTGTATGCCTGGTGTTAGAGATAAGGTTGCCATAATCGGGATGGGGTGCACGAAGTTCGATGAGCACTGGGATAAGGATGTAAAGGACTTGGTGGTGGAGGCCTGCTATGAAGCCTTTGAAGATGCTGGAGTGGAGCCGAAGGATATTCAGGCAGCCTGGTGGTCGAGCGTTATCAGCGGCCTCCTAGGGCGAAGCCTCGCCTACCCGTTAAAGCTGAATTATCTCCCCATCTCGAGAGTGGAGAATAGGTGTGCCAGCGGCCACGACGCCTTCATAAACGCCTGCTATGCGGTGGCTTGCGGAGCCTTCGACCTAGTCCTTGTCTGCGGGGCTGAGAAGCTTAAGGATGTGGGTTTAGCCATCCCGGGAATAATCGACCCTGGCGAGCCGTATACGAGCAGGGTTAAGCCAGTCTTTCCTCCCCCAGCAGCCTTCGCCCAGCTTGCCATCAGATACTTCCACCACTACGGGATACCTATAGATGAGGGTAAGAGAACCCTCGCCAAGATAGCCGTTAAAAACCATTATAATGGCTCCCTAAATCCTAAGGCTCAATTCCAGCGTAGGATAACGGTTGAAGATGCCTTAAAGGCTCCCATAATCGCCTATCCGCTGGGCCTCTACGACTGCTGCGGGATAACCGATGGGGCGGCTGCAGCCATTATCACCAGGGCTGACCTAGCCAAGAACTATAGGGACGACTACGTGCTCGTGAAGGGGGTTGGGATGAGCTGTGGAATGTATCAGGCTGAAATACAAGACGACTGGAGCATGACCTACATAGAGGAAAACGTTAGAGCTTCAAGGATGGCCTACAAGGAGGCTGGAATTGAAAACCCACGCAAGCAGCTTGACCTAGCCATAGTCCACGACTGCTTCACCATCACCGAACTTGTCATCTACGAGGACTTCGGCTTCAGCCCTAGAGGGAAGGCTAAGGAGGATGTAGACGCAGGAACCTTCGAGCTTAAAGGCGAACTCCCCGTGAACACGGATGGAGGCCTCAAATGCTTCGGCCACCCCATTGGAGCCAGCGGCCTACGCATGATATATGAGGCCTACAAGCAGCTTCAGGGGAAGGCTGGACCCAGACAGGTGGAGATAAGAAACCAGCTGGCCCTAACCCACACGCTTGGGGGAACCCCTGTTGACTCCAACACGGCTGCCATAGCTATTCTAGGCCTTAGGGGTGCTTAGCATGGTTGGAATAACCTCCTACGGCGCCTACATTCCAAAGTGGAGGCTTAGCCTTGAAGCCTTCTCCAGGGGGAAGGGAGAAAAGGCTGTGGCTGGAAGGGATGAGGACAGCTTAACCATGGGTGTTGCCGCAGCCCTAGACTGCCTCAACGGCATGGACAGAAATAGCGTGGACGCCGTATTCTTCGCCTCAACCACCTCCCCCTTCAAGGAGAAAAGTGTCTCAGCCACCATAGCAACCGTCCTCGACCTTCGGAGGGATGTGCTTACAGCCGACTTCGCCAACTCCTTAAGGGCTGGAACCACCGCCCTCAAAGTAGCCATCGACATGGTTAAGGCTGGCTCCGCAAGAAACGTGCTGGTGGTTGCAGCAGACTGCAGGCTGGCTGCACCGGGAACGGTTCTCGAGCAAACCTTTGGCGATGGTGCTGCTGCACTCCTAGTTGGCGGAAATGGCACCATAGCGGAAATTGGAGGATACCACACGGTTTTCGACGAGATATATGATGTGTGGCGTAGGGATGTAGACCTCTACGTGCAGGTTTGGGAGGACCGCTTTGTCTACACGAGAGGCTACCTCAGGGTGATGCGTGAAGCTACCTCTAAGCTCATGGAGGAGGCTGGAGTGAATCCTCAAGGCTTAACCAAAGCCGTCTTCTACACGCCGGATGTGAGGAGGGTGGTGGAGCTAGCTAAGGGTTTAGGCTTAGACCCAAAGGCTCAGCTTCAAGACCCCCTAATCGGAACCGTAGGCAATACGGGTACCGCCCACGCCCTAATGCTGTTTGTAGCAGCCCTAGAGGAAGCTAACCCAGGAGACAAGCTTATCATGGCAAGCTATGGTAACGGCTGCGACGCCTTCCTCTTCGAGGTGGGAGAGGCTGTGGCGAAGCTCAGAGGCCAGAGGAGGGCTGTTAAGGCTCACCTCCAATCGAAGCGCATGGTCCCCGACTACGTCACCTATCTGAGGTGGAGGGAGCTTGTTAAGATGCCCGAGCCTAGGGTTCCCATGGCTGTCTCCTACCCCAGCGCCGTCGCCATTTGGAGGGAGAGAAACCGCATCTTCCCGCTTCACGGGGTTAAATGCCAGGTTTGCGGCACCATCCAGTATCCGCCTCAAAGGGTATGCGTTAAATGCGGGTCCAAGGACAGCTTTGAAGAGGTTAGACTCTACGATAGGAGGGGTAAGCTCTTCTCCTACTCCTACGACTTCCTGAGGGGAACTCCGATAGGGCTAGTAAACCTGGAGGGTGGAGGCAGAATCTTCTGCGAGCTAACAGACGTGGATGTTAAGGAGTTGAAGGTGGATATGCCCGTTGAGCTAAGCTTCAGAAGGCTTGACCTCTGGAGAAGCGATGGAATCTACGGATACTTCTGGAAAGCCATACCAGTAAGGGCTTAAACCCCCCTCTTTAAATTTTAAGCTTAGAGCCTGCATAGCCTTAAATACCTGGCTTGGGCCAAGGCTAAGCGAAGCTGTGAAATTTTACGAGTTGCTGGGCTACGAGGCTGGGTTGGAACCTGCTGAGACGCATAGTCAACCATCTGCACACTATCTGTTTGCCTCCTCCCCCGTTGAAACCACAGGAGGATGGGTCTTAGCTTAGCAGGGATGGAGGGAAACCTCTGAGGATACCCAGTCCAAACAATATATAAACGCTTGTTTGATGCCACTTATCTAACTTCAACTTCATTCTTCACGTGAAATTAAAGCCGGCTTTTACTAGCATAAAGCTGACTCAATCCAAACGATAAAAACGATAAAAATTTAATATTGCATCCTCCCTATTTTTTAGAGCGACCTAGAAAAAGGGATGGTTGTGGTGGATGAGTTCGGAAAGACGTTATAGGCTCGGGTTTGATATTGGGGGGACCTTCACCGACCTCGTCATCGCAGACGAGGCTACGGGTGAAATCCGAATTATGAAGGTTCCCTCCACGCCTAAAAACCCGAATATTGGCGCCCTTCAAGGGTTAAGAAGGCTGCTGGCTGAGAGCGGGGTGAAGGCAGGCCAGCTGACCTTCGCCATCCACGGCACAACCGTGGTAACTAACACCGTTATTGAGAGGAAGGGGGCGAAAACGGCCTTAATCACCACGAAGGGTTTCAGGGACGTCTTAGAAATAGGTAGGGAGCGTAGGGTAACCCAGTACGATATCTTCGAGGAGAGGCTTCCACCCCTCGTTCCAAGATACCTGCGAAGAGAGGTAGACGAGAGAACAGCCTTCAACGGTGAAATCCTCAAGGAGCTTAACCCCAAGGAGGTTGAAGCCCTCATCCGGGAGCTAGCCGAGCTAGGCGTTGAATCCATAGCCGTCTGCCTCCTCCACTCCTACAGCAACCCCAAACATGAGAGGGAAATAGAGGAAATAGCCAGCAAGGTTTCACCTGAAATCAGGGTTTCCCTCTCCTCAGCCGTGCTTCCAGCTTGGAGGGAATACGAGAGGACCTCCACAACAGTGGTGAACGCCTACACGAGGCCTAAAACGGAAAAGTACATGGAGGAGCTGACTGAAGGCTTAAAGGCTGAAGGCTTCAAGGCCAGGCTTTTCATCATGACGGCTGCGGGGGGAATAATACCCGTTGAAACCGCAGCTAAGTTTCCTGTGCGAATCTTGGAGTCGGGCCCCGCTGCTGGAACCCTTGCAGCCACCTTCATAGGCGAACTCGTAGGTGAAAACAACCTTATATCCTTCGATATGGGTGGAACCACGGCTAAGGTTGCCCTCGTCGAGAGGGGACAGCCCAGAATAACAACAGTCTTCGAGGTTGGAGGATACAGGTTTAAGAAGGGAAGCGGGTACCCTGTTGAGGTTCCAACCATAGACCTCATAGAGATTGGTGCTGGGGGAGGAAGCATCGCCCACGTGGAGATGGGCCTACTCAAGGTTGGACCTGAAAGCGCTGGAGCTGACCCAGGGCCAGCCTGCTACGGGCTTGGGGGAACCCAGCCCACGGTAACCGATGCAGACCTCGTTTTAGGCTACCTAAACCCGGACTACTTCATAGGAGGGGAAATGAAGCTTCGGAAGGACCTTGCCATTAAGGCCATAGAGGAGCATGTGGCTAAGCCTCTGGGTCTAAGTGTGGTTGAGGCTGCCCTCGGAATCCACGACGTGGTTAATGCTAATATGGCTAGGGCTATGAGGGCTGTCTCCATCGAGCGGGGTAAAGACCCAAGAATGCTTACGCTGGTAGCCTTTGGTGGAGCAGGCCCCGTCCACGCCAATAGGCTTGCAGAGCAGAACAAGATTAGGAAGCTTGTGATTCCCCTAGCTGCGGGGGTAGCTACCGCTATTGGAATGCTGGCCAGCGATGTCAAATTCGACTTCGTAAGAACCTATGTGGCTAGAATTGAGGAGGTCGACGTGGACACCGTGAAGAGGCTCTACGAGGAAATGGAGAGTGAAGCTGTGGAACTCTTGAAGGCTGCGGGAGTCACTGAAATGGAGCTTATCAGAAGCGTGGATATGAGGTATGTTGGTCAAGCCTACGAGCTGAATGTGCAATTCCCAGGCAAGGAGATATCCGAATCCATGGTGAAAGAGCTTGAAGCCTCCTTCATAGACCTCTACGAGAAAACCTACGGCTTCACCACCGGCGACCCTGTGGAAGCGGTGAACTGGAGGGTTCTGGCTGTGGGCAAGGTTCCAAGGGTTAAGGTTAAGAGGGTTACGGAGAGAGGCAAGGCTGAGGACGCCCTGAAAGGTAAGAGGAAGGTCTACTTCTCCGAGTATGGCGAATACGTTGAATGCGATATCTATGACCGGTATAGGCTACTCCCCGGAGCCTTAATCGAGGGTCCAGCCATCGTGGAGGAGAGGGAGTCCACCGCGGTTATCTGCCCAAAGGCTAAAGCCACGGTGGATGAATACCTCAACCTAATTATAACCTTGGAGGAGGTGTAAAGGGCTATGTCGGAAGAGTTTGACCCTGTCCGCTTGGAAATCCTCTGGAGTGGGCTGCTCTCCATCGTGGAGGAGATGTCCATCACGCTGAAGAGGACAGCCTACTCAGAGCTGGTTAGGGAGGCAAACGACTTCTCCTGCGCCCTCTTCGACAGGGAAGGCAACATGCTTGCGCAAACCGACTGGATTGGAACTCCAGGCCACCTAGGCTCCATCCCCAAGATCATGGAAAGCGTTTTCAGGGAGTTCCCCATTGAAACCCTTGAACCCGGAGATGTGGTGGCAACTAACGACCCCTGGCTTGGCTCAGGCCACCTCCCAGACCTCGTAATGATCTCCCCCATCTTCAGTGAGGGTGAACTTCTAGCCTTCGCCGTAAACATTGCCCACCACTCCGACATTGGAGGTAGGGCGGCTGGAGGCCACATAGCAGATTCAAGAGAAATCTTCGAGGAGGGGATAAGAATACCCCTCCACAAGATTTACAAGGCTGGAAAGCCTAACGAGGACACCATAAAAATGATAACGGCCAACGTTAGGGAGCCAAGAGAATACTTAGGCGACATCAAAGCTCAGCTTTCCGCCAACTTTGTGGGGGAGCGAAGGCTCAAAGAGTTTATGAGGGATAACCAGATTGAGGACCTAATGCCTCTTGCAAGAGCCATTATAAGCACTACGGAGAAGGCTACAAGGGAAGCCATAAGCCAAGTGGCTGACGGAGTCTACGAAAACGAGCATGAGTTTGATGGGCCGCGGCCAGGCCAACCCGTAAAAATAAAGGTAACCGTGGAGGTTAAGGGAGACGAGATGCGCCTAGACTTTACGGGTTCCTCCCCGCAGACGGATTCAGGCTTAAACTGCCCCTTCAACTATACTTACGCTTATGCCATCCATGCTGTTAAAGGCTCGCTGACGCCTACGCTACCCTTCAATGCTGGAGCTCTCAAACCCGTGGAGGTTTACGCTCCAGAGGGAACAATTATAAACGTGAAGTTTCCAGCTGCCGTTGGAGCCCGACACCTGCTTTCATGGCATGTGAACGCAGCCGTAATGGGTGCCCTAGCAAAGGTTGTACCAGACAAGGTTTTGGCGGGAAGTGGTGGAGAATCCAATATGCCCCAGTTCTCCGGTATAAACCCGAGGACGGGTAGGTTCTTCGTCCATGTAGCCATGCACTCTGGAGGGCTTGGGGCGAGGCCGGATAGGGATGGAATCCACTGCTTCGCTTTTCCACCCAGGGCTGAAAACACTCCAGTAGAGGTTACGGAAACCGAGCATCCCCTGAGAATTGAAAGGCTTGAACTCATCCAGGATTCAGGTGGAGCTGGCAAGTTTAGGGGAGGCTGCGGAATCGTGGTGGACTATAGGGTGCTAACAGAGGGGCCCTGCACCATCGTCAACCCCATAGACTGGCTTGAATACGGCCCGCCGGGCATCCTTGGGGGGAAGCCTGGCTCAACCTCCAAGTTCCTGTTAAATCCAGGGCCAAACGAGGTTCAGCTGGGGAAGGAGCTTGTAAGAGTTCCTCCTGGAAGCCTGGTGAGGTGCTACCTTCCAGGTGGAGGAGGCTACGGCAACCCGCTGGAAAGAGATCCAAACCTAGTGCTGGAAGACGTGATTAATGGAATTGTTTCACTGGAGAAGGCGAGAACCGAATACGGCGTCGTGATAGACCCGAAAACCATGAAGGTTAACTTTGAAGAAACAGAGAAGCTTAGGAAGTCGCTTAGAGGAGGCTAAAACCCTCCAGTTTTTTTAGCCTGCTAAAATTAAAATACGGTTAGTCTGGTTAATGGAAATAATTGGGTGAAAGGTTTTTGAAGAAGCTGCTTTTCGACCCTGAGAAGTGTACGGGCTGTAGGGCTTGCGAGCTTGCCTGTAGCTTCTCCTGCGAAGGAGTTTTTGCGCCAAGCAAGTCGAGGATTAGGGTTGCAAGGATAGACGAGGAGGGTATAGATATTCCGATGGGCTGCCTCCACTGCGATCAGGCGCCATGCATGCTCCTCTGCCCCACCAGAGCCATATACTTTGACAAGGAGATTGGAGGGGTGCTAATCAACTATGATAAGTGTATTGGCTGCAGGCTTTGCGTGACGGTCTGCCCCTTTGGAGCCATAGGCTACGACAGCGAGAAAAGGCTTGTCTACAAGTGTGACCTCTGCGGTGGAGACCCAGAATGCGTGAAGTGGTGCTTCACCCAAGCCATAACCTATGGGGAGGCTGAAACCCTAGCCAAGGAGAAAAGGGATAGAAGGGTGGAATCCACGGTTACAGCCCTAACAGCGGCGGCGAGGCTTACAGTTCCGGGGAGGGGGTAAAATGGAAGTATTCGAGTATGGAGGCTACGCAGGCCTCCTCCTCCGGGTGGACCTAACCAAGGGTGAGGTGAGGAAGGAGGCCCTCCGAAAGGAGCTCTGCACCCAATTCATAGGGGGAAGAGGGCGTGACGCCAAAATCCTCTATGAGGAGCTTCCACCCGAAGCCGACCCCTTATCACCGGAAAACATCCTCTGTATTTCCACGGGCCCCATTACGGGCCTCCTAGGCGTTACCA
>QMYD01000021.1 GCA_003662485.1 Candidatus Hecatellales archaeon
CCTAGGAAGGGGCCTACGTAGCCGGGCTTAACCCCAAAGCGTTTTTCAGCCTCCTCAAGCAGCCTTCTATCCGAGGCAGCTCAGCATACGCGTTCACCTTCAAGCGCATATCCAGCCAGCACGTAGAGCCATTCAACCTCGAATTGTTCTAGGAGGCTGACTACGGCTTCGGCTACCTCATACTGGCCGTAGAAGTTGGCGTGGTAGCCTTGGATAAGGCATAGGCTGAGCTGGGGGCTAGCGTAAACCTTCACCTTTGGGAGGCTTAGCCTTCCAGCCTCCACCTGGATTCCAGCCATCCCATAGGCTTCAGGCTTAGCCAGGTAGGATGGAACCGTATCATAGTGGGTTGGAAAGTTCTGTGAGAAGATTTCAGCGGTTAGAGTGGGATTCAGCTTAGAGGTTAGGGTGGCTAAGGCTCCCCAACCCACAGAGCGGAGGCCGGGTGAACTTGCCACCGCCCGGCTTAAAGCCTCCTTAGGCTTTTGGAGAAGCCTAACGTTGACTGAGGCCTCAAACATAGTACTGCTTCTCCTTGGGAGGCCTTCCAGCCTTTAAAACCTGCTCTAAGACTCGTTGTTCAAGCTGGGCAACCCTCTCCATGAACTCCTCAGTTAGGGCTGCCTGCCTCTCCAAGCCTGAAAGGTTTACCTCAACCCCCAGGATTGCCGTTAAAACTTTGAGTAGGGCTTTGGAAGCCTTAGCATCCACGATGGGCCTCCCCGAGGGCGTGGAGTAGCCTGGGGTTTCCGCTAGGAGGCAGGCGCCCCTCAACCCTTTGAGGGCTGCCTCCCCCACAATCAGGCCTTGAACCCCCTCAACCGTCCCCTTCTCCAACGTGGAAAGGGCAAACCTTGATTTAAGCTCGGAGAGGAAGGCTGGGTCGGTGGCTACGGCGTAGACGGTGGGCTCCTTCTCGGGAGGCCTGAACTCTACGAGGTAGCCGCTTAGCGAGTAAACCTCCCTAACCCCGAAGGCTTCCACCCTGTCTAAGACCTCCCTCGAGAAAACGTATTGGCCTTCAGGGCTTAGGGGCTGAGCGTTCCCAGTGAGGATTAGGAGGTCTCCACTTCCACCTGGATTCTTCCAGCCGTAGAGCTGGCATTTTAGGAATTCGATGAGGCCCTCCCTCGTGATAACCGCCTGGGCTGGGAAGTGGGTGGAATAGGCTTCGAAGAGAAGGATGGGTTTAAGCTCCTGAACTAGGTAGTCTGCAGCCTGCTTCCCTGCGAAGCCCATGTCCGGCAAACCCACTACTAACCTTGAATCCTCAAACGCTTCCTCCGCGGAAACACGCTTCCATCGAACCTTCAACGTAAACCAAGAAATAACAGCAGGCGAACTCATATATAGGTATGCGCGGGAAGAGGCGTGTTCAAAGTATTTTCGAAGGGGAGGATAAGCCCACCATTTACACGGTAGGCCATTCAACAAGGAGTCTTGAAGAGTTTATCCGAATCCTCCAAGCCTTCGGGGTGGAGGTAGCCATAGACGTTAGGAGGTTTCCAGGCTCGAGGAAGTATCCACACTTTTCTAGGGAAACTCTTGCCTCAAAAATTGAGGGGGAGGGAATAAGATATGTTTGGCTTGGAGACCTGCTGGGAGGCTATAGGGAGGGTGGATACCAAGCCTACATGGAAACCGAAGCCTTCAAGAAGGGTTTGGAGAAGCTTGTAAAGCTGGCTGAAAACCGTAGGGTGGCTGTTTTCTGCTCTGAAGCCCTATGGTTCCGATGTCACCGGCGCTTCCTAGCCGATAAGCTTGTTGAGAAAGGCTTCCAGGTGGTCCACATCTACGATGAGAAGCGTTGGAGTCTTCACAAGCCTAGGAAGCGCCGGAAGCGTTAGCCTACGAACTCTCGGAGGGTTCGCTGAGCCCTATCCTCCCTAAGCCTTAAAACGTGGAGGGTGAGTTCGTCTAGGTCCTTAAACCTTAGGTTGACGATTTTCTCAAACCCCCAGCCCATACATTTCAGGGCGGAGAGGGTGCAGGCTGCGGCTACCGCCCTAACCCAGTCCCCTGTTTGAAGGTAAGCTGCCAGCAGGGCTCCACACCAAACGTCTCCAGCCCCAGTGGTGTCTTTAGGCGTGGGGGTTAGGCCGCTTAGGGCTGGGATGAGTTGGAGTTTACCCTCCTCCACGATGATGGCTCCAATCTGGCCGAGCGTTACCGCAAGCCTCCTAGCCTTAAGAGTTTGAATGGCGTGAATTAGGCTTCCAGCACCCGTAAGCGTTAAGGCTTCATGATCGTTCACCACGAAGAGGTCTACCCTGCTAGCAAGCCTCCTAAGCACCCGCCTATACTCTGGAACCTCGAGATAGTCTGGCGAGGTATGCATGGAAACCCAAACCCTTGGAGACTGAGCCCTAATCCGCTCGATAAACCTTTCAACTTTTGGAGGCCTCATGGGGGCTAGGTGGATGAGGTTTCCCTCCCTAATCCAGGGTTGGGGTAGGTCTGAAACCTTGATAGCCGCTCCAGCCCCCACCTCCACGCCCACGTACCTAGCCCTAAACGCCTCCGTATAGCTTATGGTAAACTTGGAGGTGGGCATATTTACAACCTTGATTTTCGAGCCTGGGAAATTGGAGTGGAGGAAGCTTATATGTTTGAAGTCTCTCCCCACAGCGGTTACGAGTTTAACGTTTTCATGGATGGTTTTGGCGCCTAGGGCAGCGTAGAGGGCTGCCCCGCCAAGCTGAACCCTTTCACCCCAAACATTTCTAATCTTGTCTACGGATACGTGGCCTACGAAGATTAGGAGGGAACCCCCAGGCATCCCTTAGCCCTCAGCAAGGCCTTAAGGAGGCTAGGCGAAATAAGGTTATTGGAGGATATGCCTCTTGATGGGGCAGCCTTCCCAGCCATCCTCAGAGGTAGCCTACGCCCTGAAGGTTTTGGAAGCCTTGCGAGGAAAGGTAGTCTGGGATGAAAGCCTCCTAGGCAAATACTATGTTTTCAGGGATAGGGTGGAGGCTGGGGAAAGGCTGGCAGGCATGGTTAAAGGGGAGACTGTAAGCCTGCTCCTCGCCATACCAAATGGGGGGATACCCGTCGGGGTGGTTTTGGCTGGAAGGCTTAAGGCAGGCTTCAACCTCCTCATCTGCAGGAAGCTTCAAATACCATGGAATAGGGAGGCGGGCTTTGGAGCGGTAGCCCCCGATGGAAGCCTAGCCCTCAACGAGGCCCTCATGAGAGGCCTAAACTTGGACCTGAAGGTTTTGGAGGAGCAGAAGCGTAAGGCGTTGGAGGAGCTCAGGGTGAAGGAGGCTGAGCTTCGAGGAGGTAGGCCTCCGCCAAGCCTTAAGGGTAGAAGCCTCCTCCTCGTAGATGACGGCCTGGCTTCAGGCTACACCATGCTGGCGGCTGTGAGGTATGCTTGGAGGGCTGGAGCCTTAAGGGTTTCAGTGGCCGTTCCAACCTGCTCAACAGGAGCCCTAAGGCTTGTGGCCTCTGAGGCCTCCAAGGTTTACTGCGCCAATGTTAGGGGTGACCTCCTAGGCTTCGCCGTAGCCGACGCCTACCAGCACTGGCATGACATAAGCGATGAGGAAGCCTTGAAATGGCTTGGGAAAGCGCCATGGGAGGGCTAGATTTCAACTATTTCGACTTCAAGGGTTTCCAGGTTTAGGAGGCCAATGGTTCTTCTGCCTGTGAGGTAGCCGCAGGCCTCGCCAGGATTAACTATTAGGGCTTCGCCGAGTTTGAGGGTTTCAGGCTTGTGGGTGTGGCCTCTAACCACCACGTGGTATCGGTGGGAGAGGGCTAGAGCCTCAACGATGGGCTGGATAACACCGTGGAGGAGGGCTATCCTCCGCCCTTCAACCTCAACCTCAGCAAACTCTCCACGGATTTCAGCGTTTAAAACCTCTTCGTAACGCTGCTTCAAAAAGCTTCTTTCACCATCCACATTTCCGTAGACGCCTATAAGCTTGGCTTCTAAGCCCTTAAAGGCGGTGGAGGTGAAAGGCGAATTAAAGTCTCCAGCGTGGAGTACGAGCTTAACCTTCCGCTGGTTGAAAACTTCCACAGCCCTACGGATGGCTTCAAGGTTGTCGTGGGTGTCGGATATGAGGCCTAACACAGCCATTTCCCATACCCCACCTTAAGGAGAAGGGGCTCAGCTCTGATGTCATTCTTCACCTTCTCCGTAATACCAGCTCTCCTCATAGCCCCAAACCTAAAATTTTCGCTTGACCCTCAAATAGGTTGCTGAAGGGGTTAGTCTTGGAGGAGGTTTACCAGCTTAAACCGATAGGCGTAATTCATTCGCCTTATAAGCGTGTGGGGGAAGCTCCAAGGCAGGGCAGGCTTTCTGAAAACCTAAGCGAAATCGAGGTTTACCCAGCTTACGCTGAGGGCTTGGAGGGGGTGGAGGCCTACCGCTACCTCCTAATCCTATACTGGATGCATCTTGGACGTAGGAGTGTGGTTAAGGCTAAGCCTCCAGATGCTGAAAGCGAGAGGGGTGTTTTCTCAACTCGTTCACCTCATAGGCCTAACCCTATAGGCTTATGCCTCGTGGAACTCGTGGAGAGGAGGGGGAACAGGCTTAGGGTGAAATGGCTTGACGCCTTGGAGGGTAGCCCCCTCCTAGACATTAAACCCTACCAGGCTGGAATCGACAGCCCTTAAGCCTACTCCAAGTGCTCGTAGAATTCTCTTGGCTGAAGCTCCTTAAACCTGCTAGTTTTCCGGGCTAAATGCCTTCTTAAGTCTACGCATAGGTGGCATTTAGAAACGTATCCTTCAGCCCGCTCCTCATAGCCGAATTCTTCCACGGCAAGCTTGTAGAGGTCTCCAAGCCTCCTAGTTAGAGCTTGGAGTACGGGGTATTCTTCGAGTTCTAAGCCTTCCTCGCATAGGGCTTCAAGGCTTCCAGCATCTCCAAGCGATAGGCCTCCGCAGTAGCCTGGAATATAGTTGCAGTAATTGTCTACGTGGACATGCCATTCCCTGGTTAGCTCCCCAAGGCAGGAGGCTTCAAAGAATTTTTCCGCTGGATAACGCTTGTAGAGGCTTCCAAGCTTGTAGGGCATTCTTCCCATGGGGAGTAGGGAGGGGAAGCTTAAAGCCTCCTTCAAGCTGGCGGGGTTTAGCCTTACCATTCGCTGGAGGTATTCCTCGAAGGGTAGGATTCCCTTAACGTTTAGGCTTTCCAGCTGGCTGTAGAAGAGCTCATGGTAGACTATTACGTTTCTGCCGAAGACTTCTCTAGCCACCCTGTAGGCTCTCTCCGTCCTCTCCCAGGGAACCCCCTCAAGAATGAAGGGGTTTGCACTAATTAGGATACCCTTCAGCCCAGCCTCCTTAAGCAGGCTCAGCCTCTCCCTAACCAGGCTGTCGCTAGTACACCAGTAGCAGTTGGTTTCAACGAAGAGGCCTGACCGGCCGAGTTCGCTGGCAGCCTCTACGGCTCTGAGGAGGAGGTCGAAGTTTAGGAAGGGCTCCCCACCAGTGAAGTGTAGCCCCAGGTTTACGCCTATCTGGCTGAAGCCTGGAGGGTAGCGTTTACACATGCTGGCTGCAAGCTGGCTTAAAACCCTTTCCAGGCTGGCTGGACTTATCCAGTCGCCGCTCCATTTAGGCGAGCAAGCATACATGCAGTGCCTACACTCGTTGGTGCACTTGTAGGAGAGGAGGATTCCAGCTGAGAAGGGTTTGGGAGGTCTAAGCCTCAAATCCTCCCACGTTTTTCACACGGCTTACCATGGGGCAGAGGGGGTCTGGACGGCTTAGGCTTCCCTCCGCCAGGTAGGCTCTGGCGTAGCATCCACCCATGCAGGTAGGCTTAAGCCTACAGCTTAGGCAGGGCTCCCCAAGCTTAGGCTCACTAATTTCCCTTGAGAGCGGATGGCTGGCAGCTTCAAGCCAGGCATCCCTCATACCCTTAACCCTCACATTGGAGAGGACTAAGTCTAAAACGTCGCAGAGTAGGATGTCGCCGTTAGGGGCTAGGTCCATGGAGGGTGAAAGCCTGCAGCTCACCCAGTCAACCCAGGGTGAGCTTACAACTAGCCCTGCGAAGGGTGCACACCAAATGCTTACGGGGTAGCCAAGCTCCTTGGAGGCTTCATCAACCAGGTGTAGGGCCTTCAGGAAGGAGGGGGAATCAACGTAGGAGCGGTTTTCGAGGGCTCTCCCAGAGGGCATGGTTGGGATAACCGCTGCTGAAGCTCCCAGGCTGCATGCAAGCCTTACAAAGCTTCCAGCCTCCCGATAGTTGTGGTTGGAAATGGCCATGGTTAGGAGGCAGTCTACCCCTTCGGCTTTTAGAAGGCTCAGCGACTTCATCAGCTTGCTCCAGCTTCCAGGCCCCCGATTGGCTTCATGGGTTTCCCTACTTCCGTCAAGACTGGAGAGTACGCTTACTTCAAGCCTTGAGAAAAGCTTAACCCAGCTGGGTGTGAGCAGGGTTAGGTTGGTGAAAACCCCAACCTCGATGCCTCTATCCCTGGTCTCCTTTAACACCTCTTCAAAGCCAGGGTATAGTAGGGGCTCCCCACCAGTAAAGTTAATGTATTCCACGCCGAGCTCGGCAGCCTCGCCAACCAGCCTAACAACTTCACCCTTTTCAAGCTCACCTCGAAACCTGCTCGCATAGCAATGCCCGCAGGAAAGATTACATCTTCCTGTTAGAATCCACACAATCCACTCTGGCAAAGCCATGAGGGAAACCTCTGGGGCTGCTTTGATTCCCTCCTAAAGCCTTGATATGGTAGCCCGGGGGAGATTCGAACTCCCGTCGGCGGGTCCAAAGCCCGCCATGCTTGTCCTGACTACACCACCGGGCTTCAGCGTTTAGCACACGTATGCTAGTGGCTTCATAGCCCTATTTTAGCTTCACGGAGGGAAACCGTTTTCTCCCACCCCGCTAAACCTTCTATCATGGAGATTCTGAGCTGGGGGGAGCTTCTGGCCAACGCCCAAAGCGAGCCTACTAGGAGGGCTAGGGAAATCGCTCTAAAACTTTTAAAGGCTGGGGTGGAGGCTGCAGACCCGAAGGCCTGCGTTAAAAGCCATGTTAGGCTGGAGGGTGGAAAGCTGAAGGTTGGAGGAGAAGCCTTCAACCTCTCCAAGGTTAAACGTATCTTCGTGGTTGGCGGTGGTAAGGCTTCCGGAGCCATGGCCGAAGCCCTAGAAGAGATTTTAGGGGAAAGAATCGACGGGGGCATTGTAAACGTTCCCAGGGGCTCCTCCAAACGCTTTAAGACGGGGAGGATTAGGATTAACGAGGCTGGCCACCCCATCCCCGACGAGCAGGGTGTGGAGGGGGTTAGGCAGATGGTTAAGCTGCTTGAGGAGGCTGGAGGGGAAGACTTGGTTTTCGCCCTGATTTCGGGTGGAGGCTCAGCTCTCATGCCCCTCCCAGCCGAGGGCCTTACGCTTGCAGACAAGCAGGAGGCCACGGGTCTGCTACTTAGGTCTGGAGCCCCCATCCAAGCCGTAAACACGGTGAGGAAGCATCTCTCAGCGATTAAGGGTGGAAGGATGGCTTTGAAGGCCTATCCTGCAAGGCTGATTGCACTCATAATTTCAGATGTGGTGGGAGACAGGCTTGACCACATCGCTTCAGGACCCACAGTTCCAGATCCCACCACCTATGGTGAAGCCCTAGAAGCTTGCAGGCGCTACAGAGTCTTGGACAGGCTTCCAACCCCTGTTAGAAGGCTTCTCGAGGATGGAGGCAGGGGAATCCTAGAGGAGACGCCTAAGCCTGGAAACCCCGCCTTCACTCGAACACTAAACCTGCTGGTTGGAACCAATAGGAAGTCCTGTTTGGCTATGGTGGAAGAAGCAGGAAGGCTTGGGGTGAAAGGGCTTTTCCTAACCTCCACTCTTGAGGGGGAGGCGAGGCATGTTGGAACGGTGGTAGCCTCCATCCTTCAGGAGGCTGCAGGGGGAGGGCTTGGAAAAAAGCCTCTCGCCATCATTCTTGGAGGGGAAACCACGGTTACCGTTAGGGGTAGGGGGAAGGGTGGAAGAAGCCAGGAACTAGCCTTAAGCTCCTCAAAAAAGTTGAGGGGACTTGAGGGCGTAGCCCTAGCAGCCATGGGAAGCGATGGAATAGACGGATTTACCGATGCAGCTGGAGCTGTGGTAGACGGCTACACGGCTGAGAGAGCGGAAAGGCTAGGGTTAGATTTAGATTTAATGCTAGATGATAATGACTCCTACCACTTCTTCTCCAAGCTTGGAGACCTCATCTTCACAGGTTTAACAGGGACGAACGTTAACGATTTTATCGTTCTTGTAGCTGTTTAACCTTAACCTTACCCTCACTCCTTCAGGAACTTTTTAACAGCTAACTCTACATCTTCCTTCTTAACGGTTTTACGCTTGGCGTGGGCGCAGTAGTCCATGGCCTCCTTAGCTATTTTCACGGCGAGGTCCTCAAGGGCCTTCCTAAGCTCTTCCGCTGCGGCTTCGCTAACCCGGTAGGCTCCAGCCTTCTTAATTAGCCTGTGAAGTGGGGCGAGAGAAATCTCTTTTTCTGCCAAGTTTAGGCACCAATTCTATTTTTTAAGCCATAATTCCCTAAATAAATTTTTGCTTTCTGGCGGAGGGAAGGCTTAAGCTTGAAAAAGGTAAATAAGCCTGAAAAATTAGAGGTTTTGAGGGGAGGCTTGGAGAGAAGGCAGAGTGTACGTTGACAGCCACATTCACCTGGCGGATGAAGCCTACAAGGGGAGAGTGGACAGGATAGTAGAGGAAGCTAGGAGGGCAGGCGTAAAAATTATTGTGGCGAATAGTGAAGACCTTGAAACAAGCCTTCGAACGCTTGAACTTGCTGAGGCCTACCCCCCAACGGTTCTGCCAGCCTTAGGTGTTCATCCATGGTGTGCCTGCGAGGCTGAGGACAGCGAGGTGGGAGAAGTTTCAAACCTCATTCTGAAGCATGGAGGTAGGCTTGCAGCGGTGGGGGAGGTAGGCTTAGACCTCGCCTACGCTAGGGGGAAGCAGGAAGCCTGGGATAGGCAGAAAAAGGTTTTCAGCCTCATGCTTGAGACTGCTGAAAGGGTAGGTCTCCCAGTCATAGCCCACTCGAGGAGGAGTGCTGGAGAGGTTTTAGAGGTAGCCCTAACCTATAGGGTGAAAATGGTTTTCCACTGGTTTAGCGGTGAAATCCAGGTTTTAAGGAGAATTCTGGATGAGGGCTTCTACATCACGGTTGGACCCTCCATCCACTATTCCAAGCACATCCAGCGGGTTGCCGCTGAAGCCCCCCTAACAAGCATCCTAACAGAGACGGATGGGCCTGTAAGGTATAGGGGGCCCTTTGAAAGCTTGGAAACCACGCCAACCCTTATCCCCATGGTGGTGGAGAAACTGGCTGAGGTGAAGGGGTTAAAGCCTGACGAGGTTGCCCTCCAAATCCTCAAGAACTGTGAAAAGGTTTTCCCTGCGGTTCAAAGTTTAGAGTAGGAGGAGGGCTTGGAGGCTGTATTTGGCTAGGAAGTATAGGCCGAAGGCTATTAGGAGGATTAAGCATATTTTCGCTGTTAGGGCTTGATGTTTTAGGATGGTTTTCCTACCAGTCCAGGCTGCGTAGGCTACCAGCGTATACCATACGAGGTCTGCGGTGAAGTGGCCTAGACTCCAGAAGACCACGCCTAGCATGGAAGCCACGAGGTAGGCGTCCATTAGGAGGGCGAAGCCAAGCGTCACCCACCATAGGGGAACCGCTGGGTTGAAAACCGTGCTGAAGAGGATTCCGCCGGGGTAGGGGTGAAGGCTTAAATGGGAGGGCTTGGAGCCTCCGCCTCCTCCACGGAGACCTTTTAAGCCGAAGGCTATTAGGAGGATGCCGCCGAGAATTCCGAAGGAAACCATGGTAACCGGATTTTGGAGGACGAAGTGTAGGCCTAAGACTATGAGTATGATGAGGGGTGCCTCAACTGTGAAGTGGCCTAGGACGGCTAAGGGTCCAGTTTTAACCCCTCCAGCCGAAGCCTTGGCCAAAACGTAGACTAGAAGGGGGCCTGGAAATATGGCTCCAGAAAGGGAGACCACCAAGCCTACGAGGAACTGGTAGGCTTCAAGCAGCATTCCTAGCCGCCCAAGCTCCCCAAATACTTGTTGAGAGTTCTGCGGAGGCGAAACGGTTATTTAAGGATTTCCATCCATTTGAAAGGTAAAGCCCGGGTGATAGGCTTAGCTTGGGGCGTATAAGGATAGGGCTGGTGAAGCGGGTTTCCAGAAGCCTGCTGAAAAGATACCCCAACCTTTTCACCCCAGACTACGAGAAGAATAAGCGGATCCTCGACCAGGTTTTAAAGGTTGACTCGAAGAAGCTTAAGGACCAGATAGCAGGATACGTTACGCATTTGGTTAAGCTTCAGGGGCAAGGCTCCGAAGGTAAGGCTTAAAGGAGCTGCTTCTCCTTTAAGGTTTGGGATGAAGAAGCTGACCTGAACGGAGGCCTCCTTAGGCTTATGAAGAGAATGCACCTCCGCAGACCATTCAAATTTTTCAGCTTGAAGCCTTGAGGAGGCTGTCTATTTCCTCAGCTATTTTCATAAAGGTTTTTGCTATGGGGTGTTGGGGGTCAGAAGCCACTATGGGCTTTCCAGCATCCGAGGTTTCACTCACCGTTGGGTCTAGGGGGATCTTACCGAGCAATCTCACACCCATCTGCTCGGCTATTCGCTCTCCAGCTCCAGACCTCAGGATCTGGTAGACCGCCCCGCATTTGGGACATCGGAATTCAGCCATGTTTTCAACGATTCCAAGGATGGGGGTGTTAAGCCTCCTAGCAAACTCAACCGCCTTCTTCACCACGAGTTCGGAGACCTCTGACGGTATGGTGACGATGATGGCTCCATCCACCTTCGGTATGCTCTGGATGACGGTTAGGGCTTCATCCCCAGTTCCAGGTGGGAGGTCTGTAAGCAGGTATTCCAGTTTACCCCAGACGATTTCGCCGAGGAACTGTCTGATGGCGGAGGATTTCAGGGGACCCCTCCAAATGACCGGGGTTTCATCGCTGGGCAGGAGGAAGTCCATGGATACGATTTTAACGCCCATGGGGCCAAAGGCTGGGAAAATTCCTGGAGGACCCGACTGGAGGGCCATACCCCTCACCCCAAGCATCTTCGGGATGCTTGGCCCCGTAATGTCGGCGTCTAGGATGCCCACGGTTTCAGGCCCATAGGAGGCGGCGAGGGCTAAGGCGAGGTTGACGGCTACAGTGCTCTTCCCAACCCCACCCTTACCACTTAAAACCACGATTTTACGTTTAATCTTGGCCATTGAAGCCTTTATACGCTCCTCAAGCACTCGGTATGCTTCCCTAACATCCTCACCCACTTCAACCATCCCATTGTAGGCTTTACCCTCTTTCAAGCTGGAGAATCGTAATAAAGGTTACCGGGAGGCTACCAGAACCACCACGGCCACATCCAGGCTGGCCATGTAAACCAAGGCCAGGGTGAAGGCCACCAGTAGCCGGGGAAGCCGTACCAGCCATACCATAGGATGGGAGGATACCCGTAGGGCTGGAAGGCTTTAGGCGTGAAAAGGGGGCAGCCTGGATCCTCAGCCCTAACTCTTGCACCTGTCAGCGTGCAGACCCCATCCGCATAGAAGAAGCATTCTCCATGCCTGAACTGTGGGGTGGACATCCCAGCTCACCATTATGTGTGAATGCACAGAAAATTTTAAACCTTCCCCCTCTTCAAGCCGAAGAATTTTGATGCGGCCGGCGGGATTTGAACCCGCGATCTGGGGCTTGGGGGGCCCCCATCCTACCAGGCTAGACCACGGCCGCCTAAACATTCTTTGCTCTCAGCCCTATTTAGCCCTTATTGGAGGAGCCTCCTCAGCCTTTCAGCGCAGCTAGCGCAGGGGGTTTCACCCTTCCTGTCGGTGTCCCATATACTGTTGGAGAAGTGCATGACGCAGGCTGGGTTTGGACAGTGGGGTAGGCCGAAGGTGTGGCCGAGCTCGTGAACAGCCTCCTTCCTCAACCTACTCTTGAAAAGTTTACCGTTGCCTTCGCCATAGTAGGAGGGCTTAAGCCTGTGAAGTGATATGAGGGCTATTCTCCCGGGGAACTGAGCCTCCCCAAACACGAAGTTTAATCCGTCAGCGTAGAGGTCCACCCCGGTTATGGCTAAGATCCTATCCGCCTTCACGCCTGCCAGCTCAACCTCCAACAGCGAGAGAATCCTCGTCGAATTGTACTGCCTCCTAAGGGGTGAATAAGCCTCCTCAGGAGGTTTGGGAAGCCTGAGAATAGTGAAACAC
>QMYD01000022.1 GCA_003662485.1 Candidatus Hecatellales archaeon
ACACCTAACCATGCACACATTGGTGAAGTTAATGTTACGGTTCACCACGAAAGTTACAGTTTCACCTACTCTAAGGCTTCTAACAAAGTCGGCGGCGAGAAGCAGGACCTGGAATTCTATTCCCTTAGCCTTTAGGAGGATTTCACCCTCCTCCACGGTTAGCTCTTTCCCGTCTAGAGCCCTATCTAAGGCCTCAGCCACAGCTGGATTTAAGCCTGCGAGAACCCGGCTTAGGAAGCCTTCAAGCCTGCTAAGCCTTTCATGCTCCAAGGCTGAGTTCCTCCCTAACGTATCCAAGCCTATCCGTCAGCCTTTCCACGGCTTCCCTAAAAGCTTCGGGTAGGAAGCCTGAATCTTCCACCACGTATTTCGGGTAGATGGGAAGCCTAACCTTTAGGGGGAAACCCCATACTTCAGAAGCCCTTCGGAGGACCTCAACCTGAGGCCAAGGCCTCTCAGGATTAACATAGTCGAGGGTTATGGGTGAAACTCCACCCCAGTCGTCTATTCCAGCCTCCACAAGCCCTGCAAGCTCCTCGGGCTTGGAGAGGTTTGGGGGAGTTTGAACGGGTATAGCTTCACGGTAGAGGAGGCTGGCTGCGATTATGGTTTTCTTAAGCTGGAGGGGGGAGGGTTCAGGGTAGCCCTCCATGGGTGTTCCAGCCTTAGCCCTAAAGGGTTGGATGATTACCTCCTGGATGTGGCCGTATCGCCTCTGGATTTCCAGGATGGTGAGGAGGGATTCAGCCAGCTCCCCCACGGTTTCACCTATGCCAAGCAGGATCCCAGTGGTGAAGGCTATCCTAAGCCTTCCAGCATTCTCAATAACCTCTATTCGGAGTTTGGGATTTTTGCCTGGGCTGAACTCGTGGGGCCCCCCAGGCTCGCAAAGCCTCGAACTAGCGTTTTCCAGCATGAGGCCTAGGCTTACATTCACCTCCCTTAAGGCTTTAAGCTCCTCCCAGTCCACCACGCCGGGATTACTGTGGGGTAGGAGGCCTGTATGCTTGAAAACCAGTCTGCAGCATTCGTAAAGGTATTCGATGGTGGAGGAGTAGCCGAGCCTCCTAAGCTCCCTGCGGGCTTCAGAATACTTCTCCTCGGGTTTCTCCCCAAGCGTGAAGAGGGCTTCAAAGCATCCAGCCCTCACCCCAGCCTCAGCTATGCTTAAAACCTGCCTGGGCTTCAAGTAGACTTCGCCTGGCCTGGCCTCCTCCAAGTGGAAGCCGCAGTACTTGCATGCATTCCTGCAGAGGCGGGTTAGGGGGATGAAAACCTTCCTTGAATAGCTTATGAAGCCCCCCCTAAACCTCCGCTTAACCATTCTTGAAAGGCGGGTTAGGGCTGGAAGGCTTGAGGCTTCCGCCTGTAGGATGGCGGAAAGCTGGCTGAAGCTCAGCCGCATCCCCTTGGAAGCCTCTTCCCAAACCTCAGCCTCTAGGAGTTCAGCCTTCACCTAAGCCTTCACCTCAAACATTTGAATTTGAGGAGGAGGTTGAAGCCCACCCTTTCCACGGAGAGGAGTTCAAGCCTTTGAGCTTCATCCACCTTTCCAAACCCCTCCCCCTCAACCAGCGATACAGCATTTCTACCGCCAAGGATTACGGGGGTTAGGGCTACTTGAACCTCGTCTACGAGGCCCTCACTTATAAGGCTCCAGTTCAGGTTTCCTCCCCCCTCCACCAGCGGCCTTTTAACCCCCCGTCTCCATATCTCAGCCATCAAAATTTTAAGGTTAACCCTACGCTTCCTCCCAGCCTTGAAAACCTCGGCTCCAGCCCTCCTCAAAGCCTCAACCCTGTAGGCTGGAGCCTCCCCTCCCACCGCTATCAAAACCTTTCCCTCACCCCGGTGGGTTAGGAGGCGGGCTGTGGGAGGTGTCCTAGCCAAACTGTCCACTACGATTTTTAGTGGGGGTCTTGGACACTTCGTGGTTAGCTTGGGATCGTCCACCAGCAGCGTGTTCACGCCTATCATGATGGCGTCCACCGTGCAGCGTAGCCTGTGAACCCTCTCCCAGTCTTCCGGGCTTGAAAGCTCGGAATCGCCGAGCTTCGTGGCTATTTTACCGTCAAGGCTCATGGCTGCGTTCAAAATCACGTAGGGCCTCAACCGTTCCGCCCTTAAAGTAGCTTAACCGGGAAAACTCTTAAGGTTTAAGCTTCCAAGCTTCTGGTGGAAGCCTGCTGTAGGCTACTTCGCCTCTAACCAGTACGAGCATAACGTTTTCAGCTCTAACCCTATGGATGAGGGAGGCCATGAGGTTGTGGATGGGAGCCACATTGGAGGCCTCCACGTCTAGGAGCACCACGTCAGCCTGCTTACCCTCTTCCAGGCTTCCAAGCCTGTCTCCCAGCTTCAAGGCTTCAGCCCCCCAGAGTGTGGCCATCTTGAAAACCTGCTCTGGAGGAGGGTAGGAGGGACCATATTTAAGCCTTAAAACCCTGGAGGTGAACTCCATCTCCCTAAACATGTCAGGCTGGCATACCATGACGTTATCCGTTCCAAGGCCAACCTTCAAGCCGAGTTCAACCATACGCTTTACGTTTGGTAATCCTACACCCAGGGTGGCGTTAGACCTAGGGCAGACAGCTACTCCCACCCCAGCCTCAGCAGCCATTTCCAGCTCCCAATCCTCGGCATTAGTTAGGTGTACGAGGAGGTCTGCCCTTAAGCGTTTGACAGCTCTCTCAACCTCGCCGCTGGAGGCCTCAGCTGCATGGGCTGCAAGAAGCTTAAACCCCTTAAGTCTCTCAGCGATTAGGCTTAGGGCTTGATCGCTGTATTGGCTTAGGCTTCCTATCCCAATTCCATCGGCAACTTCAGCCAGGCTTTCAAGTTCATCTTTAACCTTCTCTGGGCTGCTCGGCCTGGCCAAGATTAAGCCTTCAATCCTCACCTTTTTGAGGGCCTCCCCTAGCAGGGTTATGCCTTGAACCCCGTTTTCCCTGAAGTCTGCGAAGCAGGTTGTCCCCGTGGCAGCCATATCCCGGAGGGTTTCCTCCATCCAGCGGGTTAGGGTTTCAGCCTTGAGGCTTCGGAGGAGCCTATGCTTCAAGCCGTCTGGGGGGGCTACAGCCTCCTTTAATGTCAAGCCTAAGGCAAGCTCTTTAGCTGCGGAGTCGCCTAGATGCGTATGAGCATTAATCAGGCCTGGGATGGCTAGTAGGCCTCTGCCGTTAAGCCTCTTCTCAACCTCCCCCTGGAAGGAGCCCCTTCCAACCTCGACGATTAGGCCTTGCTCGAAGGCTATGTAGCCCTCCACCAGGCTGAAATCCCGCCCGTAAAGAATCTTCACGTTTTCGAGAACCGTTCTACCAGCGTTCAAGACTCCTCCACAAAAAGAGGGAAGAAAGTTGGTTTACGCCTTTAGCCTCTTCACTTTTTCGCCTGGAGGCCTTGGACGAGCTGCTCAACTGGGATTGCTGCGAGGGTTAGGGTTTGAAGGGTTCCCCTCGAGCCTAGTTCAACGGCAACCCTTGAAATGGTTTCATTGTCTGGGGCCTCCAAAATGTTGACGAAGTCGTAGGGCCCCAGAACAGCGTACTGGGCGAGGATTTTAACACCCATAGCCTCAACTTCCTTGTTAACCTCGAAAAGCCTTGTAGGCCTCTCCTTAAGCGTCTTCCTACCCTCACTCGTCATCGTGGTTAACATAACGTAGATGGGCATAGAAGACACCTCAGGCCACCAATACCTAGCCCTTAAAACTATTAAATGTTACGCTGAAAGTGCAATACTTCATGACGAAGTGTAGCCAAGAAGAAGTCAGCCGCCCTGCCTAGGAATCAGCCCTTACTACAACGTAAGTAGCAATAAAACATTCGCCAGCTATGGCTGCGATAGAGCATCTAGCGGCATTGTGAATCTAAGTCTACGAGAATCGGACTCATATCATTTTGATATTGGAGGGAGATTAAAAAGGAGAGGAGGGTTTAGAAGGTTTGCTCCTTTATCTCTATGGCCTTATAGGGGCAGCGGGTTCCACATTCGAAGCAGTCTTCGCAGAGGAAGGCGTTGACGATGGGCTTCTTATCCTTACCCTGGCTTATGGCTCCCGTGGGACAGTAGAAGATGCATACGGGCTTGTTGTAGATGCCGCAGGGCTTACACTTATCGTAGTCGATTACCACAACCAAGGCTATCCCTCCATGGTAAGCCTCCTAAGGCATATGGGGTCTCCTCTCGGAATGGCCTTCAGCGTTTCAAGCTTAATCTTGGTTCCGAAATGCTTGTTCACATCTTCGATGAC
This sequence comes from Candidatus Hecatellales archaeon, assembly GCA_003662485.1. Lineage (GTDB taxonomy): Archaea > Thermoproteota > Bathyarchaeia > Hecatellales > Hecatellaceae > B25. Next base: position 4,253 of record QMYD01000022.1, read on the forward strand.
GGTTTGGAACCACCTGTCGCAGCCGAGTACATCCTCCTCCATGTCTGCCTTGTATCGTCTGGCGAACTCAGGCCAGGGACACTCATTCCACTGAACGAAAACCTCATTGGGGTTTTCACCCTTATAGGCGAAGGCATCCTCACCCATAGCCCTCGAACTCATAACGATCAGGTTTGCAAGGTCTTCGAGGAAGGTGGGACTATTCTTTCTTAGGGCCATGAAGTAGGACATGGCGGTGTCGTGGCCTACGATCTCCCAGGCTCTGAGCACTAGGTCTAAGGGTTTGGTTCCAGGCCTGGCGAATTCTAGGGCTGCCTGCCTCCACTCATACCAGGTTGCCCTCACGATTCCGGCTAGGAGGTCAAATCTTGCTAGGAGCCTTCTTAACTCCTCTTCAGGGTTGAAACTCACCTTTTCCACCTCCTAAATTCTGAGGCCAATCCTATATCCGTCGTGGATGGCGTTGTGAAGTCTCCTGGGAACTAGGGCGTCCCCTATTACGTGGACCTCTCCGCAGAGCTTTTTAGCTGCCTCCACCAGTTCGGTTCTTGGCTCCCTCATGGATACGACAACGGTGTCGGCTGGGACGGGTATTCTGACACCATAGGCTCCCTTCACGATAACCCTGCCCTCCTCGATGGATTCCACATCAGCGAACCTGTACACTTTGCCTCCTGTCTGGCTTATCTTCAGCATGTAACGCCAAATGTAGGATGGGTTCACATCAACTCCAGGCTTCCTATCCTTGGTGATGATGGTTACCTTCTTCCCCTTGGTTGCCAGGTATAGGGCTGCAACCACACCGTCTCCTCTTCCACCCCACATAACCACTCTGTCTCCGGTTTCAACCCTACCCTCTAAGACGTCTGGGGCTAAGACCACGTGGGGTAGGTCTGAACCCGGAACCTTGGGAACCACGAATTTAGCACCGGTAGCTATGACGACTACGTCAGGCTTCTCTGTTTCGATGAGTTCGGGTGTGACGTAGGTGTTCATGTGGAATTTCACTCCAGCCTTATCGCACTGCCTCTTCAGCCACTCGATAATGCCGTAGAGTTCATCTTCACCGTAGGGTCCCTTTGAGGCGTATACCACCTGGCCTCCAAGCACGTTCCGCATCTCGTAGAGGTGGACCTCGTGGCCTCTCTGAGCTGCCACCAGTGCGCATTGAAGCCCAGCCGGGCCTCCTCCAACCACCATAACCTTCTTCTTTTTCTCAGCTGGCTTAACCTTCCACCTTTCATCCCACTCGTGGCCTACCAGCGGGTTTACAGCGCAGGTGATGGGGGCATCCCTGAAGAGCCTTGCTAGGCAGAGGTTGCATGCGATACAGTATCTTATGTCTTCAAGCCTGCCCTCCAGCGCCTTCTTAGGCAGCTCTGGGTCGGCTATCATCGGCCTGCACATCTCCCAGATGTCTATTATGCCCTCACCTATTGCCTTATCAGCCATCTCAGGCTTGAATAGCCTGTAAGCCTGAGATATGGGGACTTTAACGTGCTGCTTGGCCCTCTTAGCATTGTAGAGCCAGTGGCCTTGGGGTATATCTCTGGTGATTACCGAGTGGAGGGATTCCTGCCAGCCCTGGGTCACACTAATACAGTCAACCCCAGCCTTCTCAGCCATCCTATAAGTTACCATGCATTCTTCAGGCGTGTTTCCACCCATCTCGTCTAGGAGCTCCTCAGCGCAGAGCCTTATGAAGATGGGTACATCCTTACCCACTACGTCTCGAACAGCCTCTATTACCTCAACCATGTAGCGGCACCTATTCTCTATGTCTCCTCCATACTCATCGGTCCGTTTGTTCGTGTAGCTTGAGAGGAAGTTAGAAATTAGGTAGCCTACTATGCCTGAAATCTCTATGATGTCGTAGCCTGCTTCAAGGCCTCTCCTCGCAGCTTCAGCATGCTGCTTAATGGAGGTTTTAATTTCCTCCTTGCTCATCTCCTTAACGGGTTTGAGCACTCTAAGCCTCTGGGGCACATCGGAGGGGCCCACACAGTAGTCTAGTTCAACTCCTCCAACTCTTCCGCAGTGCATGAGCTGTATGTTGGCTATGGCGCCCTCCTCGTGGATGACGTCGGCAAGCCTTTTTAGGCCTGGAATAAACTTGTCATCCCAGGCTGCCGCCTGGCCCACGTAGCCTTTACCCTCACCCTTAGGATCCATGTATACGCCCTGAATGGTGCATATGCCTCCTACAAGGCCTCTGGCTCTCTCCCTGATGTAGGCCACATCCTTATCGGTTACGAAGCCGTCGTGGGTGTTGAAGTTGTCCTCGGTGGCTGCATACTTTATCCTGTTGGGGATTTTAACCTTTCGGATGGTTATAGGCTTGAAGAGGTGGGGGAACATTCGGCTTCCAGGCTGCTGCTTGTAGTATTCCTGCCACTTAGATACAAGCTCGTCATAATTTACGGTTGACAAACCAAACCCTCCACTATATTTTCGATACACTATCTTTATACTTTGAACCTATTATTTAGATTTTGCGGAAAAATAAGAACTTAGAAAAAATTTAGGGTTACCAGGGCTAAGGCGCTAATACTTCTCTTTGAAGTAGGGTATGACTTTCTCTGCGAAGAGCTGGGAGGTCTCCCTTAGAGCCCTTGCTGGAACCTGGAAGTTTATTACGAAGTGGCGGCATCCAGCCTTAACGTATTCCTCGATTTTCCCGATGGCGTCGTCTGGCGTCCCAATAATGTAGGGCGACTTGTCAACTACCTCGTCTGGGAGCTCCTGAGCTTTCTCCACCCAAGCCTTAGCATGATCTGGGAAAACCAGCTTAAAGGTCATTTCGAAGTCGTAGGTTGGAGGTTTGAAGCCAAGCTTCTCAATGATTTTAGGCCTTGAGAGCAGAAGCATTTTAGCTTGGAGGAGCACGGCCTTCCGGGCTGCCTCCCTATCCTTCCCTATGGCCACATAGGTGAAGTGGGCTGGCTCTATGGCTTCAGGATCCCTCCCATACTGCTTTGCCATATCCCTAATCTTTTTGAGGCTTTCAGCATACTCGCCAGCGGGCATGTTGGCTGGAAGCCAGCCGTCACCATACTTAGCAACCATCTGCATGGTTCTCGGGGAGCTAGCTGCAATGAAGATGGGAACCGTAGGCCTATACTTAGTTTCAGAGATGGGGACTGAGGGCTTAGGCTGAAGGAAAGCCTTCCTCAGCTTGTAATATTTCCCGTTGAAGTCGAAGAAGTCCTCGCTCCAAAGTCTCCTAATGATTTCTAGGGCTTCCTCCGTTCTGGCGATGGGCTTGTCGTAGGGTATGCCGAAGGGTACAAGATTCATGGCTTCCCCTATCCCTATGCCGAGGATTGCCCTCCCGTTAGAGATGATGTCTAGGGTTGTAACCTTCTGGGCGAGGACAACGGGGTGATACCGGTAGGTGTCACTTACACCCGTAGCCAGCTTAATCTTCTTGGTTTCCACGGCTAGGGCCGTAAGCGTACACCAGGCTTCAAGGGCATCCCACCTCTTCACACCCGTAGCCACGGTGTGGTCAGGCATCCAGAAGGAGTCGAAGCCAACCTTCTCAGCGTTTAAAACCACATCCCGAATGGTGCTCCAAGGATAGTTGGGGCCTTCAAGCCCGAACATAATTTTTTCCTCAGCCATTCCTTCTCAACCTCCTATAGGCTTAAACTCGTATGAGATTTTGTCGTTGGGAAGCCTTACGGGTACGAGTTTAAGCTTCATTCCGGGTTTAAGCTGGTCCTCGCTTACATCCTTGCTGAGCCTTGCGAAAAGCCTTATGCCTTCAGGCGACTCAGCTATGGCGAGAATGTAGGGTATGTCGTCTTCGAAGCCTGTGGGGGCGAAGTGGGCGGTGGTGTAGGTTATCAGCGTCCACTCGTTGACTATCTCCCTCCAAACCATGCTATCCTTGGAATAGCAGTTGTTGCAGTCCATCTGAGGGGGGAAGTAAATCTTCTTGCAGATTCTACACTGGGTCCCCATAATCTTCCCCTGCTCAAGATAGTTGACGAAATCCTTCACCTTAGTCTCCGAGACATAGCTTACCTTACCAAATCTCTCAAAGCCCAAGCCTCTCACCTTCTTAGTATTAGCACGTTGGCGTAGAGGCCTACACCCCCAACGTTGTGGACTAGGCCTATTTCAGCCCCCTTAACTTGGAGTTTTCCAGCCTCGCCTCGTAGCTGTTGGACAATGGTTCTAACCTGGGAGCCTCCTGTAGCCCCTATGGGGTGACCCTTCCCAAGCAGGCCTCCATCAATGTTCACGGGAATCTTCCCGTCGATGTAGGTTTGACCCTCCTCGATGAGTTTGCCTCCCTCACCAGGCTTGCAGAAGCCCAGATTCTCGTAGGCCATGATTTCGGCTATGGTGAAGCAGTCGTGAACTTCGGCTACGTCTATGTCTTTGGGTTCAACCTTAGCCATGGCGTAGGCTTGCCTAGCTGCCTCCACCGTGCAGGTTAGACCCGTCAAATTCGTTTTCTTCGCTATGGAGAGGGCGTCGGAGGCAGAGCCTATCCCCGCAATCCAGATAGGTGTATCCGTAATCTTCTTCGCCTTCTCCGCCGAGGCTACGATGACGCAGGAGGCCCCATCAGCGTTAGCGCAGCAGTCATACATTTTCAGGGGGCTGGCGATAACTCTTGAGTTTAAAACATCCTCCAGTGTAACCTCCCTCTGGTAGATGGCTTTAGGATTAAGGAAGGCATACTTGCTGCTTTTAACCTTAACCTTAGCCAGCTGCTCCTCAGTGGTTCCATAGGTTTTCATGTGGTTTCTGGCGAAGAGGGCGTAGCCAGCGGGCATGAAGAGGCCGAAGGGTGACTCCCACATGATGTCTGAGCCCCTCCCCATTCGCTCCTGAACCTCCCTAGAGGAGAGCTCTGACATCTTCTGGAAGCCTATCACAGCGACCACGCTGCTTAAACCAGACTTAATGAGGCCGTATGCCACTCTTATCCCCGTAGTGCTTGAGGAGCAGATGGATTCAGCGTAAAAGGTTGGCTTTGGATTTAATCCTAGATACTCGTTTATGGCTCCAGCTGGAGACCTCTGCTTGTCGTATTCAGGTGCAGAGCATATAATGGATTCGTCGATATCTTTGGGTTCAAGGTTGCAGTCTTCTAAGGCCTCCTTAAAGGCTTCGAAGCATAGCTCCTTAATGGTTACACCGCAGGCTCTGGTGAAGGCAGTCTGGCCAACTCCTACGATGGCAACCTCCTTACTCATGCTCCCACCTTAAAGAGTCTTGAAGTCCCTAGGTTAAAGGACGCAGGATTTGCCTTATATTATCTTTGGGAGAAATTAAAGATTTTCCATCCACACCTTTACTTTAACAAAAATTTCTTTTAGTTTTCTAAAAAAGTGGGAGGGAACCCTACTTTTTGAAGGCTGGTTTACGTTTTTCCATGAAGGCTTTTATGCCTTCCCTAGCTGCGTCTAGGCAAACTACTTCCCCGAAGGCTTTGAAGCTTATTTCGAGGGCTTCGGCCAGCGTTGGGGCTGCTGCAGCCTCCCTTATAGCCCTGCATACAACCTGGTCTACCTCCCTGCTTAGGGGTAGGCTTCCAGCCATTGGAGTCTCCACAGGTTTAAGCTCAGCAATCTCTACAGGGCCTTCCGGTATTCTTTCAACCCTACCCTTAAGCTCTCTTACAGTTGCTACCGCCTCCTTTACGAGTTCAGGGTAGTCCTCCACCAACTTGCTTACCATTCCAAGCTTGTAGGCTTCCTCAGCAGTCAGCCTCCTCGCAAACCTCACCATTTCATGGAAGACTTCTGAAACTTCCTTACGTTCTCTTGCCCACCTCCTGTAGGGTACAACCATTCCTCCAACGCCGGGTAGAATTCCAAGCGTGACTTCTGGGAACTGGAACCAGGCGTTCTTGGTGGCTATGATTTTATGGCAGCGAATGGCGAGTTCAAGACCTCCACCAAGCGCCATACCATTAACCGCAGCAACAACAGGCTTACTCATCCCGTCAATGTGGAAGAAGAGTCTTGAAAATTCTCTGGCGTAGTTGGCTGCTGCCTCAGCATTTCCAAGCAGCTGGGGGAACCTTCCAATGTCGGCTCCAGCGCAGAAGGCGTTAGGCCCATAACCCGTAATAATGAAGCCTTCAACTCCCTCCTCACCCTCAAACCTCTTCAAAACATCCAAGATTTCACTGTTAACCTCGTCGTTGAGGGCGTTGAGCACGTGGGGCCTCCTAATGGTGATGAGCTTAACCCCGTCTAAGTCGTCAACCAGGATATGCCTGTAAAAGTTTTGGTAGTAGGCGAAGTCGTGTTGGGGCTGAGGCATTCCAGGCCTCTCCCGGCTATACCTCTCCATGATTCGCTTGAACTCGGCTTCACCTAGGTCTCGCATGATGTCGAAGGGACCCTTCCTAAAGGCTAGGGCGACTATGCACCCCAAGTTTACGTCGTCGATGAGGGCTATCCCCCTATCCACGGCCTCACAGCACTGCGAGAAACATACGCCGAGAAGCCTGTCCCTAATGGTGGAGGCAGCCTCCGATGGCACCTCAACCCTACTTCCAGGCATAGGCGTCTTCCAGGTTTCAACGGAATAGAAGATTTTAGCTGGCCTGTAGTGTTCCCCCTCCTCCATTTGAAGACTATTCGCCTTAATGATGATAGGATTCCCCTTAGCGAGGTTTAAAACGTAGAAGGGGCCTGCAACCACGAATTCCTCAGCTACCTTATCGATTTCCTGGGCTGTGGCTACTTTTTCCTCTAGGAGTAGGGCGGCGTCATTACACCAGTTGTCGAAAACCCTGCTTAAAACGTATCCTATGGCGTCGTTTACGAGGATGGGAGCTTTACCAAGGTAGCAGAAGAGCCAGTGGAGGTAGTCTATGATTTCCCTGTCCACCTTCTCCCAGACGGTTATTTCGAGGCCTGGATTCCTCCAGGCTGGGGCAAAGAAGTGGACGTTGGTAGCTCGACTGGGCTTTTTCACCTCGGAGAAGATTCTTGCGGCGGGGATGGCGCTGGTGTTGGAGCCTAGGATGGCTTCCTCATCTACGAGTTCCTCAACCTGCCTGAAAACCTTCCTCTTGATTTCGAGGTCTTCGGTTACGGCTTCTATGACGAGGTCTGAGCCTTCAATCTTCGAGTAGTCGGTGGTGTAGGTTATCTTCGACCTAACCTTTTCAGCCTTCTCAGCTGTCATCTTCCCCAGCGAGAGGGCCTTCTGCACGTAGCCTTCAAGCCTGCTGCCAGCTGCCTTTAAGGCTTCCTCAACAATGTCCACGAAGACCAGTTCGACGTCTGGGAGGGAGTTCTTGAAGAAGTAGCCTATGTCAGGCCCTATTCCTCCAGCACCCACAACAGCTATCTTTGAGGGCAGAGGCCTCGAAGGCTTAACAATCAAAGGATTACGATATTTGGGATAAAGCTCCAAGCCTCTCACCACCAAAAATATTTACCAGACTTCTCATACTTAACGGCTATTACAATATTTAG
>QMYD01000023.1 GCA_003662485.1 Candidatus Hecatellales archaeon
AGGGTGAAGAGGTGAGGCTTGGAACCCTCGCCTTAGCCCTCCCCCGAAGCCTGCCTCCAAGCCTGGGAAGCTCAAGCATTCTGCTAGGGCATAGGAACGCTGGGATAGCCAGAATACTCGCCGAATACCTGTCCTCAAAGCATGGTAAAATGGCTTTAATATCTGTTTTCCTCCGCAGAGAAGCCGAAATAGCCGACCAGAAAAGCCTCCTACAACTAGTCAAAACCCTGAAAAAGCCGTAAAACCCTCCAATTTTTAGAAGACTTGGACAAAGCCTTTTAGGATACAAAAGTGTATCCCTAGGGGGAATCTAGATGAGCAATACCCTAAGAAGTCAGGAGGAAGTTCAAAAATGGATAAAAAACGTTTACAACGACCCAATAGCCAAAATACTGTTGGAAAACAGCCATTTGACGGAAACACAGCTGGAAATTCTTTTAATTGACGTGATAACCGATAATTTGTATGATAAGCAGGTAAAAATGGAGGAAAAGGCAAAACTTAGAATAAAAAGGAAAATTAGTAAGGGAGCATTCAACAGAAGCCTAAAACAGGCGAAAACAAATGTTATACGCTCAATTTACACCCTAATCCTCCTCCAATACCTAGGACTAGTCAGCCTCACCACCCTCAAAAAATACCTCCAACTCCCAGAAAAAGTAAAAGAGTACCTCGAAGCCCTGAAAAAGGCAGAAAACGAGGAAGAAGTAGCATTTTTGAGAAAGGAGCTTAGAGAAACCCTTTTAACCTTCGCTAATCACAAAGGCTTCAGTAGTAAAGAATAGCTGTGACCTCACAAAGTGTGATATCAAGTAATACCTTTGTGATTAATCACGTGACAATTAAAAAGAAAATCAGAAACGGCTAAAAAAGGGAATTTTGAAGAATTAGGAACAAAAATTAGACCTTCTCCCTCAGGGAAAGTGGCTGTGATATCACAAGATTTAAATGTAGAGAAGTGAAATAATTTGTGTGGAATTTAAGGAAAACGGGATGATTTGGGGATTTCCAGTTGTGATGTGTGATGTGAATGTGATGTCACATGCCTATCTTTGATATCTTGTGTGATGTGGTGGGTGATGGAATTTTGACTTTCGAGTATGCCTGCCTCCTGGCTTCTCTGCTTCTCTCTTTGGGAGGGATATCGCTTGCCACTTATCTTTACTTAAGCTTTAGGAGGCAGAGGAGGCTGGGGGCTAGGGAGCTAAATGATTTACTTCAAACTTCAACCCTGCATTTGATTAGCCGTGTGAGGAGGGCTGAAAGCCTGGCCCTTGAGGCTTCAACCAAGCTTGAAGAGTCCATTTCGAGAATTGAAGCCCAGCTTCCTCCTGAGGATTTGGCTGACTCTGTGAAGACATTGATGAAGGCCCAGCTAACGTTTTTGAGGGGGCTGAGAAGGGTGCAGGAAAGGCTGGCGAGGGTGGAAGCTTCGGTTAGGGGTTTGAAGGCTCCCCGCCGCCGTCAGCCCTTTGCAGTTAGGCCCCCACCTAGGAGAGAGATTTCGCTGGCTAGGCTGAACCCAACGGAAATGGAGGTTCTACGTTTGCTCTACGTTAGCGGGCCGAAAACGGCTTCTGAGATCAAAGAAGTGATAGGCCGAACGAGAGAGCATACGGCGAGGCTTATGAAGAAGCTTTACGAAGAGGGCTATGTTGAGAGAAGCATGGAAACCATGCCCTTCACCTACAAGCTTAGCGAAAGAATAAGGAAAAGCTTAGAGTTTTCAGTTAGAAGGGAGAAACCTGAAGGCTAGCTTTTCACACCTTCGAGGAAGGGGCCAGCCTTAAGCCTATACCTAAACATGTTTGGCGGCCCCTCCCTCACCAGAAGCCCTTTATCAAAGTATCGGCTTAAATAGGTTGAAACCGTGCTTAGGCTGATGGGCTCCCTAAACTTCTCCTCGTAGGCGAGCTGAATCTCAGAGGAGGTAAACCAGTTTAAGGGGTATTTCTCCCGAATCACTTCCATAATCTTTTCAAACTTGGACTTAGAGGCTGAGGTACTCTCAGGAAGCACTCCAGCCTCCAGGGGTCCGGACATCATTTCCACAAGCTCGATAAACTGGGTAATCTTTTCCCTCCCAATTGGGCGAGTAATTGAAAAAGTGTAACGATTGCCCCTGTCATCCTCAACCTCCACCCTAATCCTTCGTATACCCAACGTAAGCCCACCAAACAATTCTTCACAGTCTCCTTATAAGAATTGTGAAGTTAAGTGAAAGGGTAGAAAGGAAAAGATTTTCCAAAAAGCTCTGAATATTAAGCTTTCCGGTTTTGGAGGCTTCACAGGGACTATTAGCTTGAGAGAGGGGAGAAGAAGGGAAATTTGAATTTTCCAGTGGAAATAGAGGGGTTAAGGAAGCCTTTTCTGTGAAATGACTATTTAAAAGATTTTGGCGAGGGAAATCCCACCCCTCTATTTCCACTGGAGGAAAAAAGAAGGCCTCAACGCTGTTTAGAGGCAAATTCAGCCAAGTGAATTTAAACTCCAAAATTTTAGTCTAACTTCCTTTTTAAGCGAGGCTCGTACTAGTGTGGGAGGCCTCCATAAATGGGATAACAAAGAAAAACATTGTTTTAGGCCTCCTTTTCACTGGAAACCTTGGGGAGGGGTGAGGTTCGGATAAGCTCGAAAGCCTCTTTGAAAGGTACATAAATGAATCCTCCATTTTCCTAAATCGTGATGTTTTGAGCCACGACTTCCTGCCGAGCCAGCTCCCCCATAGGGAGGAGGAAATTCTTAAGCTTGGCTCTATTCTGGCACCCTCCCTAAGGCGGATGAAGTGTTCAAACGCCTTCATATACGGTAAAACGGGTACGGGTAAAACGGCTGTTTCAAAATATGTTTTATCGAGACTTTCAAGGAAGAGTGAGGAGGTTGGAGGCTGGATTAAAACCTGCTATGTGAACTGTAGGGTGGCTGGAACGGAGTACCGGGTTACAGCCTCCCTCTGCTCCTTCCTAGGCCTAAACGTACCCTTCACGGGGCTCTCCACGGCTGAAGTCCTCGACAGATTCATTTCCCAAATTAAAAAGGCCAAAGCCTACTTGATAATCGTCCTAGACGAAATCGATGTGCTGGTTAAGGGCTACGGTGACCGACTACTCTATGAGCTTACCAGAATAAATGAGAATCTTGAAGCTGGGAGAGTTACCATTCTCGGTGTTTCCAACGACCTACACTTTAAGGAATTCTTAGATCCAAGGGTTTTAAGCAGCCTAAGTGAGGAGGAAGTTGTATTCAAACCCTACACGGCAGGCCAGCTCAAAGATATCTTGCTTCAAAGAGCTAAACTAGCATTCAAGCCTGGGGCTCTCACTGATTCAGCCCTAAACCTCTGTGCTGCCCTAGCGGCTTCTGAGCATGGGGATGCGAGGAGGGCTTTAGACCTTTTAAGGGTGGCTGGGGAGCTTGCTGAAAGGGAGAACGCTGAAAGGGTTGAGGACTACCATGTTAGGGAAGCCCAGAAAAGGATAGAGCATGACAGAATTTTGGAGGCTCTTTCATCACTCCCCCTCCATTCGAAGGCAATCCTTTACGTGCTTTACACGGCTGAGAAGGTGGGTGAGAAAGGGCTTACAACAGGAGTCCTCTACGAGCGGTATCTTTCAGCCTGCGGCAGGCTTGGAGTTGAGGGTTTAACCTCTAGGAGGGTTGGAGGACTTCTAAGCGAACTTGACATGCTTGGAGTTGTCGACGCCCAGGTTGTCAGTCTTGGGAGGCATGGCAGAACCAAGCGGATAAGAATGAAGGTTCCCCTGAAAATCGTGGAGAAGGTTTTCCTCGAGGATCCCTACTTCTGCAGCCTCCTACCGCCCCCTAAACATAAATCACCCTCTTAGGCGTCACTATAATATCCACTTTTGTGTCCCACTCCTCTACGGGAACTCGCTCCACGAGTTGAAGCTCATGAATAGTAGTGGCTACGGGAGCCTTAGGGGCAAGCCTTCTAAGGAGGCTGATTTCTCTGTCTCCGTAGCCTCCCCCCTTCCCAAGCCTATAACCTTGAAGGTCTACGGCTACGCAGCCTGTGACGGCGAGGTCCACGCTGGAAAGCTTCTCAAGGCTTATGGGTCTGCCAAGCTGGAGGGCCCCCCTAATGGTTGAGGCGTAGGCTTCTCTACCCTTAACCTCTTCAGGGTTTAGGAGGAGGAAGCCTCCCCTAAGCCTGGGTGTCGCCATAATTAGTGTTTTACCCTCACGGAGGGCTTTCCACCTAACGGGTTTCTGAGCTTGATCCGGATTGGAGAAAATCGTGGAGGCAGCCCTCCAAACCTCCAGCCTTCCAAGCCTTTCAGCTGCAACCTCAGCTCCCCGAAAGTTTGGGATTCTCCCTTGGAGGGGTAGGGGGAACCTTGCCTCCCCCGCCTCCTCAAGCCTCCTCCAAACCTCCTCCCGAAGCCTCTGCTTTTCAAGCTTGAAGTTCAACTCTTGAAAACCTCAAATTCCTAATTTCGGTAAGATATAAAAGGCGTTTTTCCATCCTACTAATTAATCTCTCCGGGTTGGTGTGAGCTAAAGGTGAAAAGGTTTAATGATTGAGATTCGATGGCATGGACGGGGAGGTCAGGGAGCTGTAACCGCAGCGGAAATCCTCGCCCATGCAGCCATAGGAGAAGGAAAATACGCCCAAGCCTTCCCCTCCTTCGGACCTGAGAGGCGTGGAGCCCCCGTGCTAGCCTTCAACCGAATCGACGACAAGCCTATATGGGTTCGCTCCGACGTATACGAGCCCGACATCGTAGCGGTGCTCGACCCAAGCCTCCTAGCCACGGTAAACGTTTTGGAAGGCCTAAAGCCTGAAGGCGTCGTAATAGTTAATACCAAGGAATCCTTGGACAGGGTTAAGGCAACCCTAAACTTCCAAGGCAAGGTTGCCGTAGTGAATGCTACCGACATAGCGTTGGAAGTACTAAAACTTCCCATTGTTAATACCGCCATGATTGGAGCCTTCGTGAAGGCTACGGGTGTGGTTAGGCTGGAGTCTGTGGTGGAAGCTGTGGTTGAAAGGTTTGGGAAGGCTGGGAAGCTGAACGCTGAAGCTGTTAGGAAGGCCTATGAAGCCACGGTTTTGGGGTGAAATGGTTGGGTTCTGAAGCTGAAAGGAGAAGGGAGCTTGAAGCCCTCCTCAAAGCGGACTGGAAGGAGCTCCCCCGCGCCCTAATCGTTGAGCCTGCAACCTCCAAATACTATTATACTGGGGATTGGAGGACCTTCAAGCCCGTGAGGGATAAAGGCAAGTGTATTGGCTGCCTCCTATGCTGGGTTTACTGTCCGGAGGGCTGCATCTACATTACCGAGGATGGAGGCGTGGACGTAGACCTAAACTACTGTAAGGGCTGCGGGATCTGCGCTAGGGAATGCCCCCTCCAAGCTATAGCTATGGTGGAGGAGTAAGGGGATGGGCAAGATAATAGCTGTGGAGGATGCGCATGCAGCCGCCCTCGCAGCGAAGATGGCAAACGTAGACGTGGTTGCAGCCTACCCGATTACACCTCAAACCCACATCGTCGAGGAATTGTCGAGGATGGTTGCTGAAGGGGAGCTTGACGCAGAGTATATTAACGTTGAGTCGGAGCACTCTGCTTTAAGCGCCTGTATAGGGGCCTCAGCAGTTGGAGCAAGATGCTTCACCGCCACGGCTGGGCAGGGCTTAGCCCTCATGCATGAAATACTCTTCATCGCTGCGGGGAACAGGTTTCCCATCGTGATGGCCATAGCCAACCGCTGCCTCTCACCCAACATCAACATTTGGGGGGATCAAAGCGACATCATGTCTTCTAGGGACTGCGGCTGGATTCAGATCTTCGCTGAAAACGCTCAAGAAATCTTCGACTTAATCCTCGCAGCCTTCAAGATTGCTGAGGATGAGAGGGTTATGCTTCCCGTAGCCGTGAACTTCGATGGCTTCTATGCAACCCACGTGGTGGAGCGGATGGAGCTTCCAAGCGAGGAGGAGGTTAGACGCTTCCTCCCACCCCATAGGAGGCAAACCGGATACCTGTTAAACCCCGATAAGCCTTTAACCTTCGGAGCCATAGGCTTCCCCTCCATCCAGTTTGAGCTCAGACGCCAGTGGGAGGAAGCCCTCTGCCGCTCCAAGCAGGTTATAAAGGAGGTTTGGAGGGAGTTTGAAGAGGTCTTCGGCCGCCGCTATGAGGTTGTTGAAGGCTACCGGATGGAGGATGCGGAAGCAGCCTTCATACTCATGGGTGGAAGTGCTGGAACCTGTAGGACGGCTGTGGACAGGCTTAGGGAAAAAGGCTGCAAGGTGGGTATGCTTAAGCTTAGGCTTTTCCGACCCTTCCCAAGAGAGGAAATCCTGGAAGCCACGGGAGGGCTTAAAACGCTGATAGTTGTGGACAAGCATATCTGCCTTGGAGGGCTTGGAGGCCCCCTCTTCAACGACCTACGCTCCCTCTACTATGGCTCAAAAAGCAGCATAGACGTGGTTGGCTTCATAGCGGGTATAGGAGGCAGAGACATTAGGGTGGAAGACTTCGAACGAATGTTTGAGCGAACCATTAGGGGTGAAATTCCACCTGAGAAATACGTCTTCCTGGTTAGGGGTGAAGCCTGATGGCCGTTAGCCGTGAATACTTTAAAACGTTTAGGGACCTGCCTAGGGAGGACTGGTTCATCTACGGGCATAGGGCCTGCCAGGGCTGCGGGGAGGCTACTGCCGTAAGGATTATCCTAAAAGCGTTAGGCCCCAACACCATTGTGGTTTCGCCAACAGGCTGCCTCGAAATTGTTTCATCACCCTTTCCCTACTCTTCCTGGGCGGTTCCATGGATCCATGTGGCCTTCGAAAACGCTGCAGCCGTAGCTTCAGGCATAGAGGCTGGCTTGAAGGTTTTGCGGAGGAAGGGCCTCGTGGAGGATAGGAAGGTTAACATAGTGGTTTTAGCTGGAGATGGTGGAACCGTGGACATAGGGCTTCAGTCTCTTTCCGGAGCCTTGGAGCGAGGCCATGACTTCCTCTACGTCTGCCTGGATAATGAGGCCTACATGAACACGGGCATCCAGCGTTCAGGCTCAACCCCCTTCATGGCTTGGACCACCACCAGCCAGGTTGGAAAGGTGAGGAAGGGCAACCTAACCTGGAAGAAGAATATGGCAGCCATTGCGGCGGCGCATGGAATCCCCTACGTGGCCACAGCTACCACCGCCTACCCGCTTGACCTAGCCAATAAGGCGAGGAGGGGGGCTGAGGTTGAGGGGCCAGCCTACCTCCACGTTTTAACCCCATGCCCAACAGGGTGGAGGCTGCCCCCAGAACTCTCCATAGAAATTTCAAGGCTAGCCGTTCAAACAGGCTTCTTCCCCCTCTACGAGATAGTGGACGGCCAGCTTAGGATAACCGTGGAAATCCGTAAGAGGAAGCCTGTAGCCGAATACCTTAAACCCCAGGGCCGCTTCAGGCATCTAACCGACGAGGACATAGCCAAAATCCAGGAGCAAGTGGACAGGGAGTGCGCAAAACTCGGCATACCCTGAAGCTTTAAGGGCAGCATCTTCTCTCCCTTTTTCGTGGAGGTTTAGTCTTTGAGGCTTAGCGTGGAATTTCTTAGGGAAATTGCCTCCGAGGTTAGGAGGAGGGTTCTACCCCTCCTAGGCGCAGAGGAGGCTTGGAAGCCTCTAGGCAGGGGGGCTGGAGGAGATAGAACCAGGCTGATAGACGCCATAGCTGAGGAGGCAGTCTTTGAAAAGCTCAGGGAGAAAAAAGCCTCCTGCACCGTGGTCAGCGAAGAGAAGGGCGTAGTAAAGCTTGGAGGCGGAGAAGAATACCTCATCGTGGACGCCTTAGATGGAACCAATAATGCGCTTAGAGGCTTACCCTTCTGCTGCGTTTCGCTGGCAGCCGCAGATAAGCCTAGGCTTTCAGCCGTCCATTCGGCTGTGGTTCAAGACCTACCCCATGGGGAGGTTTACTGGGCCTCCAGGGGTGTGGGAGCCTTCCTTGAAGACAAGCCCTTAACCCCCTCAAAAATTGAAAGTTTGAGGGAGGCCCTCGTCAGCATAGACCTAAACCCTCCAATACCGGAGGGTAGGGTTAAAGGCATCCTCAAACTGCTTAAAAACGTTAGGCATAGCAGGCATCTGGGAGCTAATGCCCTAGAGATTTGCTATGTAGCCTCGGGGAGGCTTGAAGCCTTTGTTGAGGTTAGGGGGAGAACGAGGATTACAGACTTCGCAGCCTCCCAGCTCATAGTTAGGGAGGCTGGAGGCCTCATAACCGATGAGAGGGGTGGAAGCCTTGATGCTCCTGCAAGCACACCCCAGACCAGGATTTCCTTTATAGCAGCTGGAAACAGGAGGCTGCTAAACCAGATAATCACGATCCTTCAAGGGTAACATTAGTCCTTAATGTTTTCTAGGACGCTTACCACATTCCAAACCCTGGTTCTCGTGTAGGGAGGCATATTGGGGTCCTGGGAGATCTCGTCTAGGATGCCAATAGCGTTAGCCGCCCTAACAGCATGGCTTAAACTTTTATCCTGAAGGGTTTCCATGGCGCTTTTCGCAGCCCTCCTAATATTCCTAGGCGTAGTAGTATCCTCAGATATGGTTTGGAGGATTTCCATGGCTTGAGCAATGTTCCGCTCATACTCCTCAATTCTCTTTTTACGCTTGGACAAGCAGTAAACCTCCCTTAAACCTAAAATCCCGAACGTTCAATAATTTTTTCACCACCCAATATTTTAAATTTACCCGAAAGGGCTTTAAGAGGAGGCTGCAAGCCTTTTAGGGGGTGAGGGGAGCCTTGAGCGAAGACCTAAGGCGTATGGCTGAAATGCTTAAGGCTGGAGCCAGCCTCCTAGAGGAGGCTTGCCCCCAATGCGGTTCACCACTCTTCAGGCTTACCACGGGCGAAGTTTACTGTGCCAAGTGTAATAGGAAGGTTTTAATTGTAAAGTCGGATGAGGAGGCTGTTTCAGCCCTAACCCCTATGTCGCTCTCCACGCTGGAGGAAACCTTAACCGTAAACCTTCAGAGGCTTGAAAGGCTTGCTAGGGCGGAAGCCGATCCAAGCAGTCTTGAACGCCTCCTAAGGCTTGTAAACCTGCATTTGGAGGCTTTGGAAAGGATTAGGCGGATTAGGAGGCAGGGTTAATCCTCCCCAGCATAGGGTGCCTCCAACACCCTCCTAATCCTCTCCGCAAGCTTCTCGCCAATCCCCCTAACCCTCATAAGGGCTTCCCTATCAGCCCTGAAAACGGCTTCTACGGAGCCGAACTCCTTGAGAAGCCTCCTAGCCAAAGTAAGCTCAACGCCTGGAAGCCCTGCCACCACGTATTCCTGGATTTCCTTTAGGGTTGGAGGCTTCCCCTCCCTTACGGCTGGGTAGGCTCCCCCTCCAGCCTGCTCCCTCCTAGCCAAAAGCATAATGGTTAACGCTGCCTCCCTAGGAGTTTTAACCCAGAGGGTTGGAAGTTTGAAGTCGTAGAGGAGGCTTAGGAGAGCTCCAAGCAGGGCTTGAGGCTGAACAGCCGAGAAGGCAGCTTCGCCTTCAACGAGGAGTAGCGCCCTAGGATAGGCTGAAACAAGGCTTCTAGCCTGGCTGAAAAGCCTCCCATCGGCTAGGCTTCTCGCTAAATCCTCTCCACGCTTTCTTTCGACGGCAAGACTGTCTGAAACCACGTAGTCAGCCACCTCGAGGTTTGCAAACTCAAGTTTTACCCCGAGGTTTAGGAGTTCCCTAACCACCTGGCTTCCAGCCTCCCTATAGTCTACGATTACCTTCAAGCCTTCCTCCTCCACGGTTCGGTCAGCCTTAAAGTAGGCTGGAATGGTTTCCTGCCTGGCGGGGAAGCTTTCACCCCGCCTCCTCTGAAGCTGGGCTATGGCCTCCCTCATAGCCTTCTCCCTTCGAAGAGCAGCCCAATAGTAGGCTTCATCACTTGTTCCCTCCGCCATAAAGATTATTACTCTGCCAGGCTGCCTTCTTCCAACCCTACCCCTCCGCTGAACAAACCTAACAGCGCTGGGAACATTATCGTAGAAGATCACAGCGTCGGAGGAGGAGATGTCGAGGCCTTCCTCCCCAACCTGGGTTGCCACCAGCACATTGCACAAGCCGCTCCTGAAAGCTTCTAAGGCTTCAACCTGCCTCCGCTGGCTTAGCCCCCTATCCTCACCCCTACTCGCATGACCTACAAGCCTAGCCACCCTTACCCCCTCAATGTCTGCGAGAACCTGCTCAAGCAGCCTCGCCGTACTCCTATAATTTGTGAAAACGATAATCCTTCGAACACCCTGGGAGAGTAGTTTCCCTAAAACCTCTGGAAGCCTTTCAAGCTTGGGATGTTTAACGCCAAGCCTTACTCCCTCTGAAGCCTTATTTAGGGCTTCCTGGATTCGGCCATCCTCGAATAGCATTTTGAGGCTGGGGGGCGGCCTCCTACCTGAAGCCCTGGCTTTAAGCCTGGAAAAATATTCGTTGAAGGCTTCGAAGCCTTGTCCCTCGAGGAGGGTGAGGGCTTGACCCACCCTTTTAGCATTTAAAACCTCGCATAGGAGTCTTAGGGCTTCCCTGTTCCCCCCAGCCACCATCCTTCTAAGCGTTTCCTCAGCCTCGGCTAGTAGCCGGTAGCTTACCCTACCCTTCGGTAGGAGACCTCGCTCCCTTAAAAGCTTAACCTGCTCGTCTAGGTATTCCCTAAGGCGAAGTCTAACCTCTTCGAGGATTCCTCCAAGCCTAACCCTCACCCACTCAATCCTTGCAGGCTGAACATAGGGCTTAACGTCTGGGCTTCGATCTGTCCTCGCCTCCACAAACCTGATGGAAAGGTTTCGCTTAACCTCCTCAACCTGTTTTTCAGCCGAGCCTGGGGAGGCTGTTAGGGCGAGGATGAGCGGGCTGCTTGAACGCTTAACGTATTGTTGGGCTAGGAAGACGTAGGGGTGGCCTCCAACCGCCCTATGAGCCTCATCAAAAACCATTAAAACCACGTCTTCAAGCCTAAATCTTCCGGCTAGAACATCGTTTTCTAGGGCTTGAGGAGTGGTGAAAACCATTCTAGCTTTAGGGTTGGCCCTCTGGCTGGGTGGGGTTTCACCTGTGAGGAGGAAGAAGTCGCCTGGTGGAAGGTTTAAGGCTTCCATGAAGTTTTTGTGATGTTGGTGGGCTAGGGGCCTTGTGGGGGCTAAGACCACCACCCTCCCCTCAGGGTTAGCTTTAAGCCTCTCCGCCGCCGTCAGCATGGCGATTACGGTTTTCCCAAGCCCGGTAGGTAGAACCACGAGGGTGTTGCCTTTAAGGCAGGTTTCAACAATCCTCGCCTGGTAGAGGCGGAACTCTAAGGTTTGAGGTTTAACCAGCGGGTGGTTGAAGTAGCGGGAAGCTTCCATGGCCCTGGCGCCTAGAGGAAGTCTGTAAGCTGGGTGGTTTTCTTTCCCTCCCTCTCACCAGCTGAGAAGACGGCTTCAATCTCGCTTTTGACGAGGGTTATCCGCTGCCTGTAGTATTCTTCTAACCCGTAGGCTTCAGCCAGCCACCGGGCTATCTCCAAATACTTTTCCACGGAGCCCTTGTAGACGGTTAGGGTTAACTCCCCACCGCAGCGAGTGCAACGCCCCCCCAGCGGTATACGCCTAAACCTTGCATTACAACGCTTGCAGCGGAAGGCTTGAGAGGCGAAAACCTTAAGGTTTCCAACGATATCC
>QMYD01000024.1 GCA_003662485.1 Candidatus Hecatellales archaeon
AAGGCCGAGGTTTAGGATGGTTGGAGGGCAGGGCTGCCCCCCGGCCTTGGCCACCGCCTCTAAAACCGCCCTCTTAACACCCTCCACACCTTCCCCGGGAGGAATCATGCGTAGAACGCTTGAATTCTCGGAGCCAGCCCCCTTCAACACCACCGTTATTTCCAAGCCCTCCCCGCCTTCACCCAGCCAGAGGATGCTTGGAATCTCCCTCCCCGTATTGTCTCCAGTATTTTTTCTTGTAAGCGGGTGGACAACGCTTGGCCTTAGGGGTATAAGCCTGCTAGCCCTAACCGTAGCCCTCCTTAAGGCTTCCCTTAAAGCCTTAAAGTCTAAGCCTTCACCCCTCACGTAGAAGCTGGGGATTCCTGTGTCCTGGCATAGGGGTCTACCTTTCTCCCCCGCCATCCTAACGTTTTCCAAAATGGCTTTAAGCTGGGTTTTACCCGCCTCAGAGGTTTCAACTTCCAGAGCTCTCTTTAAAGCCTTTTCAACGTCTTCAGGCAGTTTTACGGCTGCCCTTCGGAGAAGCTCAACCAGGGCTTCCTCCAATCCTCTAACCTTTAAGGGCACCCCTGAAACCTCAGGCCCCCAAGCTTAGAGATACCTTAAATAATCTGAGTTATGAATCTTTCATTGGAGAACTCCTTTCTGGTGGAGGCTGTTGGCTGAAAATCCTGAGGAGCCCGAGGTGGAAGAGGAGTATATTTCCAGGTATAAGAGCGTGGAGGATCTTCCAGGCGTGGGGCCGGCTACGGCGGAGAAGCTGAAAAAGCTAGGCTACACTACGGTGGAGGCTCTCGCCACCGCCAGCATTAAGGAGCTAACGCAGGTTTTAGGTGAAAAAACTGCGAATGCCATTGTTACGGAGGCTAGGAAGCAGCTGATCTCCGTACCCTTCATGAGGGCTGACGAATACTTGAAGTTTAGGTCTACGGTTGAGAGGATTACCACGGGCTGTAGGGGGTTAGACATGCTTCTCGGAGGAGGTGTTGAAACCCAGGCCATAACCGAATTCTACGGTGAGTTTGGAACGGGTAAATCGCAGATATGCCACCAGCTCTGCGTAAATGTTCAACTTCCTAGGGAGCGTGGAGGCTTGGAGGGTGGAGCCCTCTACATTGACACCGAGCACACCTTCAGGCCTGAGCGCATAGCCCAAATCGCCAAAAACCTGAACCTGGACCCTAAGAAGGCTTTAAGCAGGGTTATCTATGCTGAAGCCTTAACCTCAGACCATCAAATGTACCTTCTCGACCATGCAGCCTCCCAGATGAGCGAGCATAATATTAGGCTGATCATTGTGGACTCGCTTATAGCCCACTTCCGAAGCGAGTTTATAGGCAGGGAGATGCTGGCTGAAAGACAGCAGAAGCTTGAAAGACACCTACACAAGCTTATGAAGCTTGCGAGAGCCTACAACGCTGCTGCCGTCGTAACCAACCAGGTGATGGCCAAACCTGACGCCTTCTTTACGGATGCCGTAGGCCCTACAGGAGGCCACATCCTCGCTCACATAAGCCATACAAGGATCTTCCTGAGGAAGTCTCCAACCCCCCACGTTAGGATAGCCAAGCTCGTGGTTAGCCCATCCCTACCCGAGGGAAGCGAATGTCCCTTCAAAATCACGGAGAAGGGTATCGAGGACGTGGAGGTCAGGGAGCGAAAGTAGGCTTTGAGCTACCCCAAACTCCTAGTGGAAAAATTTTACCGTTCAACCTTGAATAGGAATTTTGCGGAGGCGGAGAGGCTCCTAGCGAAAATCAGGTCTAGGCTTCCCAGAAGCGACTGGGGGGAGGGCTACCTAAAAGCCTTAGAGGGCTTCCTTACAACCTACAAGGTTAAGGATGACAAATACGCTTTTGCAGCCAGGCTTCCCGAAGATAGAGGCGAACTCCTAAAGGTTGCTCAAGAGTTTAGGGCTAGGATAGAAAGCCAGGTTAGCTCCGAGTTTGATAGGGGCTTCTTCTCAGCTTGGGAGTACTTGGTAAGGATGCTGGCTGAGGGTAGGCTTAAAAGGCCTTAGAGGAGGCCTGAAGCCCAAGCCATCATCGTGTAGAAGAAGATCCAGAAGGCGAACCAGGCTACGAAGTAGGCGAAAATGCCTTGAATGGCTAGGTCCCTAGGCCTTTTAAGACTTTCAGGCCTAACCTTGAAAACGTATCTGGCGAAGAAGTAGGAGAGTAGGTAGGCTAGGATGGCGAGGGCGAAGGCCACGTAGGCCGACCACTCCTCGAAGAATCCTCCCAGACAAATGTAGGCGCTTAAAGGGCTTATGGAGAGGGCGAGAAAATACCGCGACCACCAAAGCTTCTCACTGACGTTCAAGCCTTCAAGCCTCCATTCTAACGTTTAAAGCCTCAAATATTAAATTGTCGCCATACACTTCGAAGAAGGGAGGAGAAGCCTGCTGGAGAAGCCTCAACTCTCAAGCTTCGACGTTAAGGTTTTGGTTAGAGAGCTGGATGAACTCCTAAAAAACTATTATTTGAATAAGGTTTACCAGGTTGGCCCAGCCACCCTCCTCTTAAAGTTTAACATGCCGGGGAAGCCTGGTAGGCAGTTGCTCGCCGAGGCTGGGCGAAGGGTGCATCTAACCCGCTATGTGGTTGAGAAGCCTCCCAGGCCTCCCCCCTTCTGCCAAGCCCTCAGAAAGCATCTTTTGAATGCGAGAGTTAAAGGGGTTTGGCAGCCCAACCTAGAACGCATAATCATATTTGACTTCCATTCCGCTAAGGGTGAGTATAAGCTTGCGGTTGAGCTTTTCGCTAAGGGAAACATCCTCCTCCTCGACGGAAAGGGAAAAATACTTCACGCCTTATCCACGGGGAAGATTGGAGGCAGAAGTCTGGCTAAGGGTGAAACCTATGTTCAACCCCCATCAGGAGCAACAACCATTCCAACCCTTGAATCCTTCATGGAATTTCTAAAGGGCTTCAAAGGCGAAGTAGTTAAGGCTTTAACAAGAAGCCTTGGGATAGGAGGAATCTACGCTGAAGAATTCCTACTGAGGGCTGGGGTGGAGAAGTCGAAGGACTCTAGGGAAATCACCCCCGAAGAGGCTGAGAGAATACTAGGCGCGGCCTCAGCCTTTTTCAGCCTCCTAGAGAAGCCTCAGCCCTGCCTCTACCTCGACGAGGAGGGAAGACCCGTAGCGGTGGCCCCCACCCCTCTGGAGAGGTTTAAAGGCTTAAGGTTTGAGAGGTTTGAAAGCCTGAACGAGGCTGTGGATGAATTCTACGTAAGGCTTGAAGCTGAGAGGGTTAAAGCTGAAAGGGAAAAGGAAATTGAACTCCAGCTTGAAGAGTTGAGGCGTATAGCTGGAGAGCAGGAGGCAAGCCTTAAAGCCTTGAAAAGCGAGGCTGAAAGGCTTCGAAGGATTGGCGAAGCCATCAGAGCGAATGCTGGATTGCTCCACCAGCTTCAAACTACTTTAAAGGGGATGCTTGAAGCAGGCTTAAGCTGGAGGCAGGTTGAAGCTGAAGTATTGAAGGCAAGGCAAGATGGCACCCCACCCCTAAACCTCGTCTTAGCTGTGAATCCGAGGGAGAAGAAGGTTAAGGTTGCGCTTGAAGGCTTGGAATTCGAGGTTTCCCCAGTTAAGTCCATATACCAGGAGGCTTCAGCCTACTTTGACGAGGCTAAAAGGCTTAGAAGCAAGGCTGCAAGCGTGGAGAAAGCTCTCCAGGAAACCATGGAGAAGCTAGCTTCAATCCAGCCTCCCCCACCCTCTAAGGCTGAATTGAAGCTTGAAAGAGTTAGGGAGAAGGAGTGGTATGAGAAGTTCAGGTACTCCTACACCTCTGAAGGCTTGCTAATCGTAGCTGGGAGGGATGCCTCCTCCAATGAGGCCTTAGTGAAGCGCTACGCCAAGCCTACGGACCTAATTTTCCACTCTGAGGCGGCTGGCTCCCCCTTCACCCTCCTCAGGGTGGAAGGCTCCGCCTCGGAAGCCTCCCTTAGGCAGGCAGCCCAGTTCACAGCCTGCTATAGTAGGGCTTGGAGGGAGGGCTGGTCCGCCGTGGACGTATACTATATTAGGCCTGAACAGCTAAGTAAGAAGGCTCCCTCAGGCCAGTTTCTAGCGAGGGGAAGCTTCATGGTTTATGGGGATAGAAACTACCTCCACGGTGTACCTTTAAGGCTGGCCCTAGCCGTCAGACTTGAGGGAGAACCCAGAATTCTAGCCATGGCACCTGAAGCAGCTGAAGCCTGGGCCTCCTACGCTGTTGAAATTGCCCCCGGAAGGATTAAAGCTAGAGACCTAGCGGAGAAGGCAAAGCGTAAAATGGTTGAGCTTGCACCAAAGGAGCACAGGCAAGCACTGCTGAAAATCCCCATAGAAAGGCTTTCCAGTCTTATCCCTTATGGAAGCGGGGAAATCGTTAGGGCTTTCAGAGGCAGGGCGGAAAAGGCTAGTCCTTAACTGCCTTCTTAATTCGCCCTTTACCTGCTTTCCTTCACCTTTAATAGGAACACTATTAGGCCTAAAACGGTTAGGGCTGAGCCGAGGACGAGTGTGGGCTTAAAGCCTACATGGTCAGCGAGGTAGCCTCCAAGCATGGGCCCCACAATCCACCCTATAAACCAGGTTCGCTCATACATGCCCATCGCCCACCCCCTCTCGCTTTCAGGGGCAAGGTCTGCTATGAAGGCTGAAGCCACTGTTCCCATGGCAGCCCAAGTTGCTCCCTCTAAGGCTTGGATGGGGAAAGCGTACACGGCATCCTCTATCAGCGAGTAGGCTGCAAAGGCGAGGGTGAAGCCAACCATGGAAAAAGCCATAACAGGCTTACGTCCAATCCTGTCTGAAAGCCTTCCAACCATGGGGGAGATAAGAGCTCCCACAGCCGAACCCGTCATGTAAATCATGCCTATCTCCGTTTTTGAGGCTCCAAGCTCGCTAATGTAGAGGGCGAGAATAGAGTAAACCATTCCAGAGCATACCATGAGCGGGAAAATGGAGACGTAGAAGGCGTAAAGCTTCCTCCTCTCCTTCAAACCCCACCACCTGAAAACACGGATTCAAGGGAAACCTTTAATTTTAACCCTGCCTAGCTTTTTTAAAGCCTCCTTGAAGGGGGCGGTGACGCTCGCTGGAGGCTAAAGTGCAGGGAGTTGAAGCTGAGGTTTCTTGGAGGAGTTCGTGAGGTAGGACGTTCAGCCCTAGCCCTAACCAGCGGGGACTCCACCCTACTACTCGACTATGGGGTTCAAATCAATAGGGAGCCAGGGTTCCCCCTCCACGTGCCACCCAAAAACCTTAAGGGCATCCTGCTCACCCATGCGCACCTAGACCACAGCGGGGGAATCCCCATATACTATGTAGGGCATAGGATTCCCGTTTATGCTTCAAAGCTGACCTTCGACCTCTCCCGAATCCTCCTAAAAGACTTCCTTAAGCTTTCAGGCTACTACCTACCCTACGAGTACGCTGACGTGGAGGCTATGCTTAGCAACGCCCAAACCGTGAATGTTGGGGAAACCCTAGAACTCGAAGGCTTCACCATCCGCTTTCTGGAGGCTGGACACATTCCGGGAAGCCTTCAATTCATTGTGGAGGCTGAAGGTGAAAGAATACTCTACACGGGAGATGTGAACACGAGGGAGACCAAACTCCTCAACCCTGCAGACCTGAATTATGGGGAGCTTTCAGCCGTAGTAGTGGAGTCTACTTACGCTGGGGAGAAGCATCCTGAGAGGAGTGAACTGGAAAAGCTCTTCGTTGAGAGGGTTAGGGAGGTGGTTGGTAGGGGTGGAACCGCCCTCATCCCAGCCTTCTCCGTAGGCCGCTCCCAGGAGGTCTTATGCATCCTCGAGGCCCATGGCTTTGAATATCCGGTTTACATGGATGGGCTGGCCTTAGAAGCCAATGAAGCCATGCTCAGATATCCCGAACACTTTAGGGACCACGAGCTTCTGAGGAGGGCGCTGGAGAGGGCTCGGTGGATTAGGGGTTGGGGGGAGCGGAGGCAGGCGGTTAAGAGGCCCTGCGCCATCATCTCCCCTGCGGGAATGCTTAAGGGCGGAGCAGCCGCCTACTACGTGGAGAAGGTTGCAAAGTATTCTCAGAACGCTATCTTCCTGGTTAGCTTCCAGATTCCCGGAACGCCTGGAAGAATGCTCCTAGAAGAGCGTAAGGTTTTGGTGAACGGTAAGCCTAAACCGGTGAAAGCTGAGGTGGAGTCCTTCCATTTTTCCTCCCACACGGATGGGGAGGGCTTGAAAAGCCTGCTTAAAAGCGTTAAGGGCAACCCTAAGGTTTTCGTGGTCCACGGCAACCCTGAAAACTCGGAGAAGCTTGCCAGCTGGGTAAGCGGGGAACTGGGCCTAGAAGCCATAGTTCCCAGGGTTGGGGAAACCTACCCCATAGGCTAAATCTTTATTTCCCCAACCATACAATATCTTTCCGGAATTAGGGAAAATTTCTCGAAAGGAGTGTGCTAAATCTTTGGTAGGCTTTAGGAAGGTTTTCACGCTTCTCCTTTTCCTCCTAATCCTCCTCAGCGTGGGAGGCCTTTTAGGCTTGAAGGCTGAAGCGCAGGTGGCTGGAACGCTTTCCCTTTCCTCCCCAACCTTTAGCGGCTTCAGCCTCCTCCAAATCACGGTTATAGATAAGGACCTTTCTGATACGGAGGCTGCTGTTCCTCCACCAACCGTTACCGTTAATGGAACCACCGTGAAGATGTTTCAGGCAGTGGATGGATCATGGTTCGGCTTCATAAGGGTTTGGTGCTGGGCTGACACCGTGAACACTAATGGAGTCTACGATCCAGGTGAACCCATAATCATAGACAAGGATAACGATGGGGTATACGATGAAGGAGAACTGGTAAGCGGCACCCCTCCCCCACCTGGAACAAGCCTCGTGGGTATAACACCTGCCAGCCCTCCACCCCAAGACCCCGTTGAGCCTGGAACAGGTGAAACCACTTGGACGGGAGCCTTCACCGATATTACCACGGTGGAGGCAAGCTTAGGCCAAGAATTAACTGTAACCTATTTTGATGTTTCCCCTGTGGGGGAGGTTTCTGAAAAGGTTATTTTCAACTGGGTTCAGGCCTCCATAGAAGCAGATAGGGGAGAGTATCCTCCAGACGCCAAAGCCTACATAACCGTGAGGGACCAAGACCTAAACCAGGACCCCACAGCCATCGAATCCTACGCGGTGGACCCCCTCAATGGTGAAACCCTCCTCTTCCTAGACAGGGTTAGGGGAGGAGCTACCTCCAACATTCAATCCGGCCTCACCCTAGTCGAGACGGGGCCAAGCACAGGAGTTTTCGAGGTGCAGGCCACGCTGAGCAGCACCAACTTCGCCTTCATCGACGTAGCCATCTTTAGGTATGAGGACCAGCATCCAGCCGTTACAGTGAAAACCTCAGCCAGCATCATAACGCATTTGGGCTTGGTTTCCTTTGACTCTGACAGTTATTCGCTGGGTAGGACGGCTACCATAAGCTTGGAGGAGCCAGATGGAAACCTTGACTCCAAAACCGTGGACACCATACAGGTTAGGGTTTGGAGCGACAGCGACCCCACGGGCTTCGATGTCAACCTAACCGAAACAGAAGTGAACTCGGGAAGCTTTAAGGGAACCGTAACCTTCACCTTTGAAGCTTCAAACCCCACTCAGGGTAGGCTTCAAGCTAAAGGCGGGGACACGGTTTACGTGCGCTACTTTGACTCCTCCAACGATGTTGGTATAGCTCAGAACGTAACGGATACGGCTGCCATTATTTCCCATACTGGAACCATAAGCCTTGACAGGGATACCTATGTTCCAGGCGTAATCCTCTACGTAACCGTTTCAGACCCAGATGAAAACCTTGACCCAGATGCAGCTGAAACCATCCCCTACACCAATTACGGGGTTTCCCCACCCTGGGTTAGCATCGAAAGCAGGTATGCTGGAGCGCTACTGGATGGCCCTTACGGGGTAACCTGCCTTGAAACAGGCCCAGACACTGGAACCTTTGAGGGCAGGGTTCTCCTACGCTTCACCCCAGGAGAGCCTGGAGACGTTCCAAAGCTTCAGGTGAAACCAGGAGCCACCATCAAGGCGAGATACCACGAGAAAATGGATGAGTGGGGTAAGGAAAGGGAAACCCTCGTTGAAGCCAAATTTATGACTACGAGTGGAACTCTAAGCCTGGACGCCAGCAATTATCCTCCGGGCTGCACCCTACACCCTGAGGGTGGAATAGTTAGGATAACCGTTTCAGACCCCGATAGAAACCTGAGTTCAGCCAGCGTTGAAGAATATCCCAACCTGCTAACCATAGACGTTAAAACTCCTGAGGGAGCCTCAAGGCCAGGCTACCCCGCCGCCGTGGACCTGCTGGAAACAGGCCCAGACACCGGGGTTTTCGAGGGAAAGCACACGCTTTCCAGTAGCGTTTGCAGGGGAGACTTGGTGGAGGTAACCTACAGCGACGAGTATGATGTTGCTGGCAATCCTAGGAGCGTTAAGGCTTACGCTCGCATCGTAACCCACGACGCCGTTTTAACCGTGGATAAGCCTGAGGTACCCCTACTCACTGAGTTAACCATAACTCTGGTTGAGCCAGACTGGAACTTCGACAGCCAGCGGATAGACTTTGTGGAGGCTGGAGCCTTCGGAACACCTAGCGGAGTGGACGTTTGGACAACTACCTCTGGGATGGCTGGCGGAATCCAAGTTAAGCTTATGGAGACCGAGGTTAACTCCGCCACCTTTACGGCTACCATTATGCCTGGGCAGACTATTCCAGCCTCCTACGGGGACACCCTAACCATAAGGTATAATGACGAGCAGGGTTCAGCCGGCTTCCCAGCCAAAGTTGAGGTGAAGGTTAAGATTAGAGCCTACACGGGTGAGGTGAAACTGGACAGGGAGGTTTACGCCTGCAACGACACCATGACCATCACCATTTACGATCCGGATAGGAACGTGGACCCTGAAGCCTACGACTCCATAGATGCAAGCCAGGTTGAGGTTAAATCCACGAGTTGGCTTACCCCTGTGAATCCAGCTCAGCCCCTAGCCGAAACCGAAGCTAACAGCGCAACCTTCCAGGGAACCTTCAAGCTTCAACTCTTCACTGGGCAGACCTCCCCACCCACTCCTGGAACCATCTACGTGTATAATGGAGATGGAGTAACCGTAACCTACCTCGACCCTGTGGGGGCAAGTGGACGTGAAGAGGAGGTTTCAGCCTCAGCTAGGGTTGAATTCACCACGGCAACCATAACCTTCGACAAGGAGGTTTACAGCCTCGAAGACCAAGCCCTCATAACCATTCAGGATCCAGATGCAAACAAGAATTCAAAGCTGAGGGATGAAATAGAGGTTTCCATTATTTCGGAGGCAGACCCGGCGGGGATAGCCCTCCACCTCCTCGAAACCTCAGAGGACAGCGGCGTCTTTGAGGGCTTCTTCTTCTACACGGAGGCTGCCTCGCAGGGTTCACGCCTCCACGTAAACCCCGTAGACAAGGTTACCGTCCTTTACAGGGATGAGACGCCTAATCCCTCTGATG
Organism: Candidatus Hecatellales archaeon; assembly: GCA_003662485.1. Taxonomy (GTDB): domain Archaea; phylum Thermoproteota; class Bathyarchaeia; order Hecatellales; family Hecatellaceae; genus B25. Next base: position 9,519 of record QMYD01000024.1, read on the forward strand.
TTCCAGGCTACGAGGAGACTGGGGTTATAAAGCCTATCTGGGTTAAAAGGTCAGCCTATCTAGGTCTTGCACCCCAGCCAGCCATGCCTCTAACCATAACGAAGCCTAAGCTTCTAAGCCCTGAGGGTGTACCCTTGGTCTCAGCGATGGAGGGTGAACAGGTAATCCTTCAGTCTGAGGTTTCAAACGTGGGGACGAGGGAGCAGCCCTTCCTATACATAGTTCAAATAAGGGATTTCAAGGGTAGGGTAGTCTTCCTAAACTTCGTTCAGGGCGTAATCCCTGCGGGTAAAAGCCTCCCAGTAGGCGTCCTCTGGATTCCACCTAAGCTCGGAACCTACACGGTTGAGGCCTTCACTTGGGAGAGCTGGAAGAAGCCTATACCCCTATCCCCCACCAGCGAGGTAACCGTCCAGGTAGCCTTCAAGCCGTCTTAAGCCAGCAAGCCCAGAAGCCAGGCTATTAAGGCCAGCACTAGGTCTCCAACTAGGAGGGCGGCTAGAAGCCCAGCCGTAATGAAGAGTAGAATTGGAAGCTGGAAGGTTACCCAAACCTCCTCGGGAAGTCCTTCCAGGCTGAAGGAGTCTTCCCCCACCCTAAGCCTAAAATTGAATCGCCTACCCCCATTAGGCTTAAAGCTTTCAGCCGGGGTGAGGCTTGGATTCCCAGCTAGCCTCTCCCTTCCAACCTTGAAGGCTAGGAGGAAGGCGAGAATTTTCCTCCCCAAGGTTTCACCTTCAAAGCCTTGGAAGAGGCTTCCAACCCTCACCCTATACCATAGGTTTCTCAAGGCAGAATAGGCGACAACGGTTAGGCTGAGGAGGAGCCCATTAAAGAGAACCGTGAAGGGTATGAAGAGGATGTAGAGGCCTAAAAGCGGATGGCAGAAGCTCGGCATGTCGGGCAGGCTTAGGGCTAGGCAGATTAAGGCCTTAGAGTCTGCTCCACCCCAAAAGCCAGCATAGTAGAGGGCTAAGCCCACAGCGGCTGAAAGGGCTAAGCCGGAAAGCCAGAAGAAGGGTTCAGGCCTCCCGTAGAGGAGTATTCTTAAAGCCGTTAGGAGGCCTCCCAGAGGCCCATAGGCTAGCCAAACCCTGTCTGAAACCTCCCTAACCTTCCAATCCCTCCAGGAGGCATACCCTAAAAACGCTAGGGTAAGGGTTAGGGAAGCTGCCTCCAAGCTTAGGGAAGAATTCAAGGTTTAGAGGCCTCCCAGCAGTTCAGCCTTATATAGCAACCCTGCGCATTAAAGTTTTGGCGGAAGGGCTGGCTTGGATGGCTTGGTTTACTAAGCTTGGAGGGCGGAGGGGGATAAGCTATATCTTCTCAGTTATGCTTATGACGCTGGTTATTAGCAGCCTCGCCGTGGGGGTTCTCCTATGGGGTATGGGTGTGGTAAATCAGAGTCAGGGAGCCTACGCAGCCGTCTTTGAAAGGAAGATTGAGCGAGTGAAGGAGCGCCTTGTAGTTGAAGACGTGTGGTTTGAGCTTTCAGCCTCCCCCCAGAAAATTCACATCTACGTGAGGAATATTGGAGCCATACCGTTAACCGTGGAGCACGTTTACATAGACCACACCATGGTCTCCCTGGATACTCCTCTCAAGCTTGGAATAGGTGAGGGGGGCTACATCGACCTGGATTCACCCATCCCCTTGGAGGAGGGTAAAACCTACCTGGTAACCGTAGCCACAGCCAGAGGTAAAACCTTCTCAGGATACTGGACTGCCTAAGACTTTTCCCCTATTCTTCCAAGGCGGTGGCTGAGACCGTGAAGATTCTACCCCTCTCCGTCACTAGCTTGAAGGTGTAGGTTTCGCCTTCCTTCCAGGCTATCCCAAGCCTTAAATTCCTCTTTTGGCCTGGGCCAAGATAATAGTCGAAGCTGGGTGTGGTTGAAGCATCATACCGGGTGTGCTCGCCTCCATGGATAACCCAGACAGCAACTACATGAACGGTTTGACTGCTTAAGTTCTCCACCTCAAACTCCACGTAAACATTTTTTTCAACGGTTTCACTGTAGCTTGG
>QMYD01000025.1 GCA_003662485.1 Candidatus Hecatellales archaeon
GTGATGACGGCTGAGGGGGAGCTTAAGGGAAGCGAAATCCGGGGGCCCGTGGCAAAGGAGGCGGCGGAACGCTGGCCGAGAATAGCCAGTATGGCAAGCATGATTGTTTGAGGTGGAAGGTTGAAGCACTCCTCGGTTAAGCCTTCAAGCCAGCGGAAGGCTATGTATCAGGCAGCCTACCATGCCAGGCGTAAAATGCTCTCAGCCCACCTCTCCCCAGACCTCAGGGTAAGATATGGCTTAAGATCCATACCGGTGAGGAAGGGGGACACCGTCCGCATCATGAGAGGAACCTATGCAGGAGTTGAAGGAAAAATTAGGAGTGTGGATTTGAAGAAGTTTAGGGTGACCATTGACGGGGTGACGAGGGAGAAGGCTGACGGGACAACGGTCTATGTTCCCATCCACCCCTCAAACCTCATGGTGGTGAAGCTCGACCTAAGCGACAAGTGGAGGGCAAGCAGGCTTGAAGCCTTAGCCAAGGCTAAGGAAGCCGAGGAGGCTGAAGCTTTGAGAAGAGAGATGGAAGCTGAAAAGGAGGGCGGGGAAAAGAGGGAGGAGGCTGGCTGAGCTGGGCCGCATGGGTGAATCCAAGCATCTTAAGAGGCATGTTTCACCGAAGTTTTGGCCCATCCATAGGAAGGAGAAGGTTTGGACGGTTAAGCCGAGTCCAGGCCCCCACCCCATAAACCGCTGTATACCCCTTATGATAATCGTTAGAGACCTCCTCGGCATTGTGAGGACGGCTAGGGAGGCTAAGAAGCTTCTAGCTGAGGGAAAGGTTAGCGTGGATGGGAGGGTTAGGAGGGATGCAGGCTTCCCCGTAGGCCTCATGGACATAGTAGAGGTGAAAGGCTACGAGAAGGCTTACAGGGTTCTACCCCACCCCAAACGCTTCCTAACCCTCCTCGAAGTCGACGGGGGAGAAAAAACCTTCAAGCTCTGCCGGATAGAGGATAAAACCACGGTTAGGGGAGGCCACATCCAGCTTAACCTCCACGATGGGAGAAACGTTCTCATAAGGGTTTCAGACCCGGAGAAGGCTGAGGAGGACATTTACGAAACAGGGGGCACCGTTAAACTTGACCTTGGAAGCGGGCGAATCCTCGACTACTATAAGCTCGCCCCCGGAGCCTACGTGGTGGTAACGGGAGGGAAAAACGTTGGAATCCACGGGGTGGTAGCCTCTATTGAGAGGCCTAACCCGCTAGCCCAAACCATTGTGAAAATCCGCAGCCCCGAAGGCGTAGAATACAATACGGCAGCCCGCTACGTGATGGTGGTGGGTGAGGGAAAACCTGAAATAAGGCTTCCGGAGGCGTAGGGCTTGAGCGTAGACTGCGACCTCTACCGGCGGAGGTGGGAGCAGAACCCGCTTACCAAGCCGAGGATAGGCAAGGTAACCGTCAACATAAGCGTGGGGAGGTCTGGGGAGCCCCTAGAAAATGCTATGAAAATCTTGGAGCAGATAACAGGCCAGAAGCCCACGGTTAGGAGGGCTAAGCGAACCATCAAGGACTTCGGGATAAGGAGGGGTGAACCCATAGCCTGCCTCGTAACCCTGAGAGGTGAGAAAGCCTTAAGCTTCCTAGAAAAAGCCCTAACCACGGTTGGAAATAAGATTAAGGTTTCAAGCCTCGACGAGTATGGAAACTTCTCCTTCGGGATAAGGGAGCATATAGAACTTCCAGGCGTGAAATATGACCCCCACCTTGGAATCGTAGGCATGGATGTATGCGTAACCCTGGAGAAGCCGGGCTACAGGGTTAAATACAGGAAGAGAGCTGCCTCCAAGGTTGGAGGATGGCAGAGGCTTACAAGAGATGAAGCTATATGCTTCCTAAGAGAAATGGGAATAGAGCTGGTGGGGGGCTGAAGGGTGGCGAAGCATAAGCCTAAAAAGGTTAGGAAGTATGGTAAGGGTAGCCGGCCCTGTCAGCGCTGCGGCTCCTATGGCCCCATAGTGAGGAGGCTTGGAATAAACCTCTGCAGGCAGTGCTTTAGGGAACTCGCCCCAAAACTTGGCTTCAAAAAGTACATTTAGAGGGATGGGTGGAATAAGGGTTTGACGCTGCAGGACCCCCTAGCCGACTGCCTTGCAACCATCTACAACTGCGAGATGAGGAATAAGAAGGAGTGCATCGTCTACCCAGCCTCCAAGCTGATAGGCAGGGTTCTCCAAGTAATGCAGAAGCACGGGTATATAGGCGAATTCGAGTATATCGATGATGGTAGGGGAGGGAAATTCCGCATCCAACTGTTAGGCAGGATTAATAAGTGCGGGGTTATCAAGCCTAGGTTCCCTGTTTCCGTGGGTGAAATAGAGGAGCTAGCGAGGAAGTATCTTCCCTCAAGGGATATGGGCATAGTTATCATGACCACTCCAGCCGGCGTCATGTCGCATAGGGAGGCTGCGGAAAAGCATACGGGTGGAAGACTTCTAGCCTACGTCTACTGAGGAGGCGAAAAGAGAATGGTCAGGGTTCCAGTCGAGGAGAGAACGGTTGAGCTCCCAGAGGGTGTTGAAGCCTCCTATGAGGGCGGCGTTCTAACCGTTAAGGGCCCCCTAGGCGAGCTTAAAAAGAACCTTTCCCACACTGGTGTTGAAATTAGGGTTTCCCAGGGGAAGGTGGTGGTTAGGAGGGAGTGGGCTGGAAAACGGGAGAGATCCATGATTGGAACAGTGGCCGCCCACGTTAAAAACATGATCACCGGAGTAACCCAGGGCTTCACCTACAAGCTCAAAATGGTTTCCTCCCACTTCCCCATCACCGTGAAGGTTTCAGACGGGAAAGTCTACATTGAAAACTTTATTGGGGAGAGGAAGCCGAGGATTGCGAAGATCATGGGGGACGTGAAGGTTAGGGTTGAAGGTGAAGACGTAATCGTTCAGGGCATAAACCTTGAGGAGGTAAGCCAGACAGCTGCCAACATCCAGCAGGCTACGAAGATTAGGAAGAAGGATCCAAGGGTCTTCCTCGACGGCATCTACATCTACGAGAAGGCGAAGGGGTTAAGCTAACAATCACCCTCATAGAATTTTAGGTAGCGTTTGGGTAAACCCTGCAGGCTGTCTGCCCTAATCCCGAGGAAGGGTATTGGGTATCTTACCCCCCTCCTGTAAAGTTCTTCAACCCCCTCAGCCAGCCCAGCTAAGGCTTTGCATGGAAGAGCTAGAACAAGCTCGTCATCCTGAACATGGCCAAACCTCCTCTCGCCGAAGGATGGAATAGTCAAAGCTGGGCTCCCCGTCACATAGCATTTAGCTATGGAGTCGGAGCAGGAGGATTCGCCGACATAGGTTGAAACGAAGGTTCTATAGCGTTTGAGCTGGAGGGCTGAGAGGGCTATGGAGGCCTGGGCGGGATTAAGATAGATAAGCAGTAAGTCTGGTTTGAAGGATGCTTTCGCTAAGGGGGCTGTAACTGCAAACCTAAATCCTCCAGGCGGAATCCTATACATGGATTCAAGCTTAGCATAGCCATCCTCCACCCTCTCAAACCAGTAGGATGCATACTCCCTTTTCAGCTCTCCGGGGAGCTCCTCTAGGAGCCCCACCACGTAGCTGCAGGTTAAAGCTAGGCTTCCACGCTCAGCCGCCACCGTCCAACCGTAAAACCTTGAAAGGGAGACCATCTGGCAGAGCCTTAACACCTTTAAGCCAAGCCTCCCAGCATCCACAGCCCCCTTCAGTTCATCCTTTAGTAGGGCGAAGGCTACGGGTGGGGTTCTCAGCCTTAGAAGCCTCTCCAAGCTTTCAGAAGCCCTTAAAAATGCTTCAGCCTTCAACCTTTACGCCTCCCACACAGAAGCATTTGGGGTTAAGATTTAATATGGGTATGCTCTTTATTGGGAAAAGGCTGGAGGCAAGACTTAGCCGTGGCTAAGCTTCCGGAGGCTGAGAAGGCTAGGCGTAAGCTTTCAAGGCAGGCTAGGAGGCTTAGAAGGGAGAAGCCTGAATTTGTTAGGCAGGAGAGTTGGCGCTATAAGAGGGTTAAACCCTCCTGGAGGAGGCCTAGGGGTATAGACAGCAAGATGAGGCTTGCCAGGAAGGGTTGGCCTGCCTCACCCAACCCGGGCTATAGGTCCCCTAAAGCCCTTAGGGGGCTTCACCCCTCAAGCTTCATGGAAGCCCTCGTAAGCAGAGTTGAAGACTTAAAGACTTTAAACCCAAAGGTTCACGCTGTGAGAATTGCTGGGGGTGTAGGCCGGAGGAAGAGGCTTCAAATCTTCAGTGAGGCTAAGAACCTGGGCTTCAAGGTGTTGAATCCCCCCAAACTGGTTGAGGAGGCTGCTTCAAGGTGAGCTTGAAAAGCCAGAGGAGGCTTGCAGCCCAGCTGCTGGGAGTTGGGGAGAGCAGGGTTTGGATAGACCCTGAAAGGTTTGAAGAGGTCTCCTCAGCCATAACTAGGAGGGAGATTGAACACCTAATCAAGGATGGAGCTATTAAGGCTAAGCCTGAGAAGGGTGTAAGTAGGGGGAGGGCGAGAATCCGCCATGAGAAGCGTAAGCGTGGACGTAGGAGGGGGCCTGGAAGCAGAGAAGGCGCAGCTGGAGCCCGCCTACCTAAGAAGCGCAGGTGGATAAACACGATTAGGGCTCTAAGGGATACGCTGAAAAGGCTTAGGGACTCGAAGAGTATTACGCCCTCCACGTATAGGAGGCTTTACATTATGGCTAAGGGAGGCGTTTTCCGCAGTCGAAGCCAACTTCTCCAATACGTGAAGGCTTCAGGCCTGCTTGTCAAGCGTAGGGGTGCGGTGAGGCGTGGCTAGGGGTCCAAGATACAGGGTTCCCTTCAGGAGGCGTAGGGAGGGTAAAACCAACTATTATAGGCGTAGGGAGCTCCTCAAATCTGGGGAGCTTAGACTGGTTTTCAGGCCCACCCTCTCCAACGCCATCGCCCAGTTCGTGAAGGCTGAACTCCCAGGAGACAGGATTCTAGTCTCAGCCGTTTCAAGGGAGCTAGTGAAAAACTTTGGGTGGAAGGCTTCCTGCGGAAACCTTCCCGCAGCCTACCTCACAGGGCTACTAGCAGGGTTGAAGGCGAGGAAGGCTGGAATTGAGAAGGCCATTCTCGACGCTGGAATCAAGAAGCCTAATCCAGGCTGCAGGATTTATGCAGGCCTAAAAGGGGTTTTGGATGCTGGGGTAAATGTCCCCCATGATCCTGAATGCCTCCCCAGCGAGGAGAGGATTAGGGGTGAGCACATAGCCTCCTACTGGAAGACTCTTAGCCAGGCGGAGAGGGAGCGAAGATTCACCCACTACCTTAAAGCAGGGCTAAGCCCGGAGGAGCTCCCCAAACACTTCGAAGAGGTTAAGCAGGCCATCCTTAAAGCCTACAGCTAAAACCGGGAAGAGAACCTTTATAATTCCCGGGCTTTTAAACCTCTGTGCCCGGGAAGGCTTAAAGTCGAGGTTAGGGTTGGAGGGCAGGCCTTTGGCAAGTGAAGCAGCCGAGTGGACTCCTAGAACCAAGCTTGGAAGGCTGGTGCTCGAGGGTAAAATAGTCTCTATGGAGGAGGTTTTCAACTCAGGCTACAGAATTCAGGAGCCCGAAATCGTGGATAGGCTGCTCCCCAACTACAAGCAGGAGGTCCTATCCATGGGCATCATCCAGAAGCAGACAGACGCTGGGGAGCAGTCCCGCTTCAGGGTGGTGGTGGCTGTTGGAAATGAGGATGGCTTTGTGGGGGTTGGAACAGGGAAGGCTAAGCAGATAAGGCTCGCCGTGGATAAGGCTGCCATGTATGCTAAGCTTAACATCACCCCTGTGAGGCGTGGATGCGGAAGCTGGGAGTGCGGCTGCGGTAAACCTCACTCCATCCCCTTCAGGGTTGAAGGTAAATGCGGAAGCGTTAGGTTTGAAATCATTCCTGGACCTAGAGGCCTGGGCCTCGTAGCCAACGAGATGGCGAAGACCATTCTGAGGCTTGCGGGGATAAAAGACTGCTGGACGAGGAGCTTCGGCTCCACCAGCACAGCCACCTCACTAGCCTTCGCAGTCTACGATGCGCTGAAGAAAACTTATAAGGTTGTTACCCCCCAGGACTGGGTGAGATAGAAAAAGGCTAAGCTACGCCTTTTTTGCAGGGAAACCGTTAGGGCATAACCATTATAACTGTTAAGTGAATTAGAATTTAAGAATCGCTTGAAGGCTGAGTGAACATATGGTTGGGGGGCAGGGCGAGTCTAAGCATGCATGCCTTGCGGTGGTGAGGCTTAGGGGTACGGTTAACGTTAGAAGTGAGGTAGCCGACACCCTAGCCATGCTAAGGCTTCACAAGCCCAACCATGCCACCATTATTCCGGCTACTCCAACCTACCTAGGCATGCTTCAGAAGGCTAAGGACTACCTCACCTGGGGTGAGGTTTCAGAGGAAACCCTGGCAAGGCTGCTTGAGCGTAGGGGGAGGCTTCAGGGGAATAAGCCCTTAACGCTTGAATACCTTAAAAGGCTGGGCTTCGAAAGCTTTCTAAGCGCAGCTAAGGCTTTAACCTCGGGAAAGCTAACCTTAAAGAGTTTTCCAGGCCTCAAGCCTGTTTTCCGACTTCACCCCCCATCGAAGGGTTTCAAGAAAACCGTGAAGAAGGCTTACCAGGAAGGTGGGGAATTAGGCTATAGGGGAGAAAAAATAAACGAGCTGCTGGAGCGTATGATGTAAGGGGAGGCTTATGCCCCACCGGCTTAGGAAGACGAGGTGGCATAGGGCTTCAAGAACCTGCGGCTGGGGTAGGGTAGGCCAGCACCGGAAGAGTGGAAGTAGGGGAGGCTTCGGGAAGGCAGGCCTCCACAAGCATAAGTGGACCTGGACGGTTAAATACGCCCCCAACCATTTTGGGAAGCATGGCTTCCGCTGCCCCACCAGCAGGGAGGTTAAAGCCATAAATGTTGGAAGGCTTTCCGAGCTTGTAGAAGACCTACTAGCAGCTGGGAGGCTGAAGCCTGGAGAGGGGGGAAGGGTTGAGGTAAACCTTTCAGAGCTAGGCTTCAGCAAGCTTCTGGGTGGAGGAAAAATTAGTAGGCCTCTCCTAGTTAGGGCTGAAGCCTTCACCGAGGAGGCTGAGAGGAAGATAGTGGAGGCTGGGGGGCAGCTGGTTAAGGCTGGAGGCTAAGCCATGGCTGGGAAAGGCATAACAGCCTTCTCAAAGCTCGCCAAGTTTATACCCGAGGTTAGGAAGCCAGCTAGGAAGGTAAGCTTTACTGAGAAGCTCTTCTGGACAGGCCTCGTCATGGTTATCTACCTCGTTATGACGGAGATTCCGCTCTACGGTATTGCTGCGGGTGGAGCTGACCCCTTCGCTATGATGAGGGTTATCTTTGCCTCCCGCAGGGGCTCCCTCATGGAGCTTGGAATAGGGCCAATAGTTACTGCAGGCCTAATCCTCCAGCTGCTGGCAGGCTCCAAAATGATCGACGTAGACTTCGCCAAGCCTGAGGATAGAGCTGTTTTCACTGGGGCTAACAAGGTTTTAGCCCTCATCATGACGCTTTTCGAGGCCTCCGTCTTTGTCTTCGGAGGCGTATATGGGGTGCTCCCAACCCAGACGGCGATCATCGTACTCCTCCAACTCTTCTTCGCAGGGATGATGGTTATTCTTCTGGATGAGCTGGTTCAGAAGGGTTGGGGGCTTGGAAGCGGGATCAGCCTCTTCATAGCCGCAGGCGTAGCCCAACGCATATTCTGGGACTGCTTTGCACCCCTCCCAGCCTTCGACGGCTTCTTCCTAGGGGCACTCCTAGCACTAGGTCAGGCTGTAGCCTCAGGAGAGGTTTTCACCATCCTAGTGAGGAGGGGAGGCCTCCCAGATATGACGGGCTTCATCTCTATGATAGTACTCTTCGTCATCATCATTTACTTGGAGGGTCTAAGAGTTGAGATTCCAATCTCCCACGCTAGGTTTAGGGGCTTCAGAGCAAGCTACCCCGTCAAATTCTTCTACGTTTCAAATATTCCCGTAATTCTTGCCTCAGCCCTCTTCGCCGACCTATACTTCTTCGCCCACATAGCCGCCTCCAAAATGCCTGGAAGCTTCCTAGCCCATCTCCTTGGAAGCTTTGATGCTAGGGGGAGGCCTATAAGCGGCCTCGTATACTTCCTAACGCCTCCAAGAGACATAACTCTGGCCATGCAGGACCCCCTCCGAGTAATCGTTTACACCATAGTTTTAGTGGTAGTGTGTGTGGGCTTCTCCATAACTTGGGTTGAGGTTGGAGGTTTAAGCCCACGCCATGTGGCCAAGCAGCTCATAGACTCCGGCATGCAGATTCCAGGGTTTAGAAGGGCTGAGAAGCCCGTCTCAGACATGCTTGACAGGTATATTCCATCCCTAACCATTATTGGAGGGTTAACCGTAGGCCTTATAGCAGCCGTAGCCGACTTCTTCAATACTATAGGTTCAGGGATAGGAATCCTCCTAACCACCGGAATCATCTGGCAGTACTACCAGATCATTGTGAGGGAGAGGGTGGAGGAAATGTATCCAGGCCTAGCCAAGCTGCTAGGCCGAGCCTAAGCCCTTAAATAGGCTTCCTACCATACTTTGAAATCGCCTTCAGGAAGGTTGGAAGCCTTGAAGGCTCTCGTAATTGTCGTAGGCCTTCCGGGGGTTGGAAAATCCACCGTGCTGGGGGAACTTGAAAGGGAAGCCTCCACGCAGAATGTGAAAATCCAGATAGTAAACTATGGAACGGTGATGATGGGCTTGGCTGAGGAGTCTGGAAGGCGGGTGGCTCACCGAGACGAGATGAGAAAGCGCTCTGCAGCCTTCCAGAAGGAGCTTCAAGCTGAAGCGGCTAAGAGGATAGCCAGCATGGCTGAGGCCTTCGAAGGCGTAACCCTAGTTGACACCCACATGATTGTTAGGACGGGGGTAGGCTACCTTCCAGGCCTCCCAAGCCACGTGTTAAGCCTGCTTAAGCCAAGCCTAATAGCCCTCATCGAAGCTCCAGCCGGCGACATCCTCACCAGAAGGCTGAAGGATGCAGAGATTAGGGAGAGGGAAACCCCTACCAGCGAGGAGGTAGACTTTGAAATTCAGCTTTCAAGGCTTATGGCTGCCTCCTGCTCAACACTTTCAGGAGCACCCCTCATAGTGGTGGAAAACCTTGAAGGTAGGGCGGGGGAGGCAGCCTCAAAGCTTCTTGAAGCCATTAAGGGTGTAAGCTAAATGAGTGTTGAAGGCGTGATAACGCAGATCCCGGTTTCAACCCTCCTAATCCTAGGGTTAACCGTGATTCTAGCCCTATCCTCCTCCCTCCTCCAGAGGAAGATGGTGGATATTGAAAGGGTGAAGGAGGTTAGGGGTAAGCTGGACGAGTTGAGGAGGCAGCTGGGAGAGGCCAAGAAGAGGGGAGACAAGAAGGCAGTAATGAAGCTTCAGAGGAAGCAGATGATCCTGATGAGGGAGTCCTCCTCCGTGTTAAGCCAGCAGTTTAAAGCCTCCTTCACTCTCATGATACCCTTCCTCATCCTCTACTGGGCTCTCATCTACGTTTTCGGCCAGACACCGGTAGCAGTTTCACCCATACCCTTCCCCTGGGGTGCAGTAAGTGAAGACGGCCTCCAACTCTCCTTCTGGGTATGGTACTTACTGTCAGCCTTAGCCGTCAACCTACCCATAACCCGCCTCCTAGGCATCCACTACAGCTGAAAGAGGGAGAAAGGCATCCTTGACTTCCAAGCTTAAAAGGTTGACGGTAGCCATAGGCGGCCTCCACGGAACGGGGAAAACCACCTATGCTAGGGCTATAGCTGAAACCTTTAAGCTTAGACATGTTTCAGCTGGGGAGGCCTTTAGGAGGCTGGCTGAAAGCCTAAACCTAACACTCCAACAGCTCACAGAGAGGGCTGCAAGGGATAGAAGCATAGATGAGAGGGTGGATGGAATGGTGAGGGAGGAAGCCTTAAGGGGTGGAGTAGTCGTAGATGGGCTACTCTCAGCCTGGATGGCGGAGAACGCTCAGGTTAAAATCTGCCTCCAAGCCCCAGACGAGGTGAGGTTTCAACGCATAGCCAAAAGGGATGGCCTAACCTTCGAGGAGGCGAAAAGGCTGACGCTGGAGAGGGAGGAAGCTGAGAGGAGGCGCTACAAGCAGTACTACGGAATAAACCTCGACGACCTCTCCGTCTACGACATAGTATTCAACACGGAGCTTCTACCCTTAGAGGCAGGCGTCAAGGTTTTGACGGATGTGGTAAAAGAATATGTGAGGTTGAGGTTGGAGTAAGGGGAGGCTAGAATGGTCATACCTGAAGTAGGTAGGGTATGCGTTAAGAAGACGGGTCGTGAGGCTGGAAGACGCTGCGTAGTGGTAGACATAATAGACAAAAACTTCGTCGTGGTTACGGGGCCTAGAGACGTTACTGGGGTGAGGCGTAGAAGGTGTAACGTAGACCATTTGGAGCCTACAGAGCTTAAGCTTCCGCTGAAGCGGGGGGCTGACGATAAAACCGTGGCTGAAGCCCTACTGAAAGCGCTTAAAGAAACGCCTAAGGAGGGTAAGCCGGCTAGGCGAAGGCGGAGGAAGGCTGAGGGAGGTGAGGCTTGACCTTCGTGAGGATTCAGCCTCCATGGCAGACCTCGAGGGAAACTCTCATCAGGGAGGAAGCTGAAACCAGCGAGAAATATGGCTTCTGGCCTGAGCGTAGACCCCTCAGGGAGCACCTGAGATTCGGCTATGTAAACCTTGACAAGCCTCCAGGCCCTTCCAGCCATGAGGTCACAGCTTGGGTGAAGAAGATTCTGGAGGTTTCCCACGCCGGCCATGGGGGGACCCTTGAAGCCTAGGGAAGGGCTGGGGAAATCCCCCCGTGACGGGTGTCCTACCCATAGGGCTTGAGGAGGCCACCAAAACCGTTCAAGCCATCCTCGCAGGCGGAAAAGAATACGTAGGCGTGATGAAGCTTCACGGCGAAGTAAACCACGACAAGATTATTAAAGTCTTCAAAGAGTTTACGGGTGAAATCTTTCAGAGGCCGCCCCTACGCTCCTCGGTTAAGCGCAGAATTAGGACGAGAACCATCTATTATGCTAGCGTCTTGGAGGTGGATGGGAGAAACGTGCTCTTCAAGGTTGGATGTCAGTCTGGAACCTACATTAGGAAGCTTATTCACGACATCGGTGAGGTGCTCGGTGTTGGAGCCCACATGGCCGAGCTCAGACGTACCAGGGCAGGCCCCTACACTGAAGACGAAAACCTTGTAAGGCTTCAGGACCTAGCCGACGCCCAAGCCTACTACAGGGAGCGTGGGGATGAAACCTGGCTTAGAAGGGCTGTACTCCCAGTAGAAACCTCAGTAAGACTGCTCCCCAA
>QMYD01000026.1 GCA_003662485.1 Candidatus Hecatellales archaeon
AGGTGGGTGGCTGCGGCTAGGAGGATGATGGTGGCTCCGGGTGGGAGGTTTACATAGTAGGATAGGGTTAAACCTCCCAGGGTGAAGGCTGCTCCAAGAAGCGTGGATAAGACCATCATTTTCTTCATGTTGTAGGTGTATTGGAGGCTTATGGAGGCTGGGATGGTTAGGAGGGCGATGAGGAGGATAATTCCCACCACCCTCATGAGGATGACGACGGTTAGGCCTATGAGTGCGAGAAGCGTGAGGTATAAGGGTTCAACGGGAACCCCAGCCGTCCAAGCATACTCCTCGTCGAAGGCTAGGGCTAAAAACTCCTTGTAGAGGAGGAGGATGGTTAAGGCTGTAACGCCTGTAACTGTGAGCATGAGGGCTAGGTCGGAGGAGGTTACCGTTAGAATGCTTCCGAAGAGGTAGCTTAGAAGGTTGGGTGCGTAGCCTGGCTTGAGGGCTATGAAGACTACTCCCAGCGCCATGCCTACCGCCCAAACTATGCCGATGACCGCGTCCTCCTGCTGCCTGAACCTGCGGCTTACCACTCCAATGCCTAGGGCGGAGGCAACAGCGAAGCCCATGGCGCCTAGGATGGGGCTTCCACCAAGCAGGTAGCCTAAGCCAACCCCGCCGAAGGAAGCATGGGAAATACCGCCACTGATGAAAACTATTCTTTTAACTACGATGTAGGGGCCGAGGAGGCCGCAGACCACGCTGGCAAGAATCCCAGCATACACAGCATTCCTTACGAATTCGTATTGGAGGAGGCTTTCCAGCAAGTCTAGGTCTCCTCATGCCTTCTCAAAACCCTGTGGGGAACTCCATGAGCGAGGAGTTCTATGGGGCACTTATAGGTATCCTTTAGAACTTCCTCGCTCAACTCTTTTGGTCCATGATAGTATAGCCTCCGGTTCAGGCAGGCTATCTTATCCACGTAGATGGAGATGGCTCCAATATCATGGGAAACAAGCACTATGGTTACCTCGCTTCTAAGCCTGTTAAGTAGCTCGTAGAGCTCTGTTTCCATGGGTTTGTCCACGCTGGCGGTGGGCTCGTCGAGGAGGAGTAGCCTAGGCTTGGAGGCTAAAGCCCTCGCAATGAAGACTCGCTGCCTTTCACCCTCGGAGAGGCTTCCAACCCTCCTATCCTTCAAGTCTAAGATTCCAACAGCCTCCAGAGCTTTGAGGGCTTCCTCCCGGTCTTCTCGACTGTAGCCTCTGAGGGGTCTGCTGTGTTTTAGCCTGCCCATGAGGACGGCTTCCCAAACGCTTAGGGGGAAGGCCCTATCGTAGGGGCTGTACTGGGGAACATAGCCCACCAGCCTCCTACCCTTTTCCGGAGGTTCCCCGAAAACCCTAACCAAGCCTCGGCTGGGCTTCACCAATCCAAGGATAACCTTAAGAAGTGTGGTTTTTCCACCCCCATTGGGCCCTATGATTCCGAGGAAGTCCCCCCTCTCCACGGTTAAGCTTACATCTTCCAGGGCGGGTAGGCCATTATAGTATACCCAAACCCCTTCAAGCCTAACAACTTCCCTCAAACTCTCACCCTCTCCCAATTTCCAGGGCAGCCCTCCGCAGGTTTTCCACATAGTTTTGGTCTAGGGGGCTAAGGTACACAGTTCTTCCCTCTATCTCCCTAGCCACTAGCTCAGCGACTTTTGGGTTGAACTCTGGGGAGGCGAAAACGAGTTTAACATGGTGTTTTCTGGCTTCCTCCACCAGCTCTATTAGGCTTTTCATGGTTGGCTCCTTCCCCTCCCTTTCAATGGGGATCTGGGTTAGGCCATAGTCTCGGGCGAAGTATCCCCATGCCGGATGATAAACAATAAACCTCCTATTTTCAGCCTTCGAGAGAATCCTTACGATTTCCCTGTCAAGCTCTAAAAGTTTCTCCTGGAATTTCTCCTTGTTTTGGGCGTAGTAGGCTTGGCCTTCGGGGTCGGCTTCAGCCAGCCCCCTATAAATATTCTCCACCATGATGATGGCGTTCCTTGGCGAAAGCCATACGTGGGGGTCCCCACCCACTACTTTAATTCCCTCAGAGGCGTTTACGAGCAGAACCCCGCCAGCATTCCCCATTAACCGGTTTGTTAGCTCATTCTCGAAGCATAGGCCGGAGCCAACCCTTACGAAAACCTTGACTTTACCCAGCATTTCAAGCTGGCCTGGCTTTAACTCGTAGGTGCGGGGGTCGGCTCCCGGAGGTATTAAAACGAACACCCTCACCCTTTCCCCACCAACCTCCTCCACGAGTTTGGCTAGGGGTGGAATGGTTACGGCCACCCCAATCTTATCCTCCTCTGAGGCTGGGGTTGGATGGGCGAGTATGGAGGCTAGGGAAAACAAGATTATTGCTGTAAGGATGAAGGATGCCGTAAGCCTCCTCAGCCCCTGGAACCCCAGAAGGAGAGGATGAGAACTGTTTTATTAAGATTTTCCAGAAATTTAATAAATAATATTTAAATATCCTCAAATTTTAATAAGAAGTCGGGTTGCCCATCGTAAGCGTCTCCATTCCTGAAAAGCTTCTGAAGGAGTTGGACGACTCGCTGGAGAGGAGGGGCTTCGCCAGCAGGTCTGAGGTGCTTAGGCAGGCTGTGAGGTTCTTCATCGAGGAGGGTAGAAGCCTTGAGGTTGAGGGTGAAGTAGTGGCTGTGGTAACCGTGGTCTATGAGAAGGCTAAGGGTAGGCTTCTAGCCCATCACGAGCATGAAGGTTTGCTTCTAACCTTCCTCCACACCCATGTGGACGAGGGCAGCTGCCTCGAGGTTCTAGTATTGAAGGGCTCAGCTGAGGCTGTGAGGAAGCTCACCGACAGCATCAGAATGGATGAAAGAGTTAAACAGGTGAAAATAACCGTTCTCGGAGGCCCACGCTAAACATGGCCTTAACCATCCATCCAAGCGTTAGGGAGGCCTTCCCAGACCTCAAAGTCTTAACCTGCAGAATTGAGGGTGTAAAGGTTTCGAGGCGTAATGAGGCTCTGGAAAGGCTTAAGGGGGAAGTGGTTGAGGAGGTTAAGGCAAAGTATAGGCTTGAGGGTTTGGGAAACCTTCCAACCTTTAAGGCTTATAGGGCCTTCTTCTGGAGGGTTGGCGTAGACCCAACCAAGAATAGGCCTGCCTCAGAAGCTTTAATCCGCAGAATCCTAAGGGGTAATCCTCCCCCAACCATTAACACCCTGGTTGACGCCTACAACCTTGCCTCCGTGAAAAGCGAGGTGGCTCTGGCAGCCTTCGACCTAGACGCCGTTAAGGGGGAGCTCACCATGCGGTTTGCAAGTGAAGGCGAAGAATTCCTCGGGATAGGCATGGAAAAGCCCATTCGGCTTCGTGGAGGGGAAATCGTAATATCCGATAGTGAAAAACTGGTGGCCATCTACCCTTATAGGGATGCTGAAAACACGAAGGTTACGGAGCAGACGAGAAACGTTTTAATCCTTGTATGCGGGGTTCCAGGCCTCTCCAAGGAGAAGCTCAGCCAGGCGGCAGAGGTTGCAGTCAACCTCATCATTAAGTTTTGCGGTGGAAGCCTAGTAGAGGAAAAGTTAAGCTAAGTTTCCCTCCTTTCCCTCCCACCTCGAGGGGTAGGTATCGGCTTAGTGGTATGGGTATATGAGGAAGAGGAGTACTCCCAGCACCCATAGAACCCACATGAGGGGGTGAACCTGCTTCCTCCTCCCAGTTGCAGCCATAACCAGTGGGTAGGCTACAAGCCCCACAGCTAAGCCGAAGCCTATATTGTAGGTGAAGAGCATGAAGGCTATGGTTAGGGTGGCCGGAATCGCCTGAGCCACATCCTCAAAGTTTATCATCCTTATCGGGGTCATCATCAGAATTCCCACGGTTACTAGGGCTGGGGCTGCAGCGAGCTGGAGGAATCCCGGTGGAAGACCGGAGAAGAAGGGGGTGAAGGCTAGGGCTGCAAGGAAGAGGAGGCCTGTAACGATGGCGGTCAGCCCTGTTCTCCCTCCCTGCTCTATACCCGTAGCCGACTCAATATAGGTTCCAGTGGTGCTCGTGCCGAAGAGTGCTCCGAGGATGGTTGCAAGGGAGTCCACGTGCATGACTTTCTCCACCCCTGGAAACCTCCCCTTCTCATTTAGGAAGCCTGCCCTCGCAGCCAGCCCCATCACCGTTCCAGCCGTATCCAGGAAGTCCATGAGAAACATCACAACGATGATAGGTATGAGAATCAGTGTTGAAGCAAGTCCTGCGAAGTCGAGTTTGAAGAGTACTTCACCCCAGTTGGGCAGAGGCCCCACCAGTGATGGAACCTTCCTTGGGAGGACTTCTCCAAAGCCTGCAGCCCCAACGGCGAAGCCTAAAGCCATGGTTATGATGATGCCTAACAGGATGCTGCCTGGAACCTTTTTCACGTAGAGGAGGAGGGTTAAGGCTATGCCTATGAAGGCGATAATGACCTCAGGCTTGGAGAAGTTTCCCAGCGTTACCGGGGCTCCAGGAATTCCTGGAAGGCTAACTCCAGCATTGGCAAGCCCGATGAACATGAGGAAGAGGCCTATGGCTACAGCCCAGCTAGCGGCCAGAAAAGGTGGAATAGCCTCCACCAGCACCCTCCTAAGCCCTGAAATGGAGATGAGGAAGAAGATTATGCCAGCCACAAAAACAGCTGCGAGCGCCACGTTCCAGGTAACCCCTAAAGCAGCGACCACAGCGAAGGCGAAGAAGGCGTTTTCACCCATGTAGGGAGCCATGGCGAAGGGCCGCTTGGCATACACGCCCGTGAGGATGGTGGCTACGGCTGCAGCCATAATCGTGGCCACCATGACGGGGCCTAAAGGCATCCCAGCATTATGAAGGATCACGGGGTTAACGATTATAATGTAGGCCATGGCGAGAAAGGTTGTAATTCCAGCCACAACCTCAGTACTCTTCCTTTCAGCCTTACATGTCAGGAAGCCTCACCAAACATAGTTTTAGCCAGTTGCAATTTAAAATTTAGGAGGAAGGCTTTCCAGGCCTCTCTTAACCCCTCTATGAGGGCTTCCGCCTCAAAGACCTTTCCCTTTAACTTTAAATATCCTTTCCAAGGTTACCCTTCATTCAGGTGGTGAAAATTGAGTGAGAAAGAGAAATTCGACTTTAAAGATATCGTGTATGATAAGCAGTGGTATACCCATACGGCTCTGGTGATGATAAATAGGCCTCAGAGGCTGAACGCCTACACCCTGAACACTTTAAGGGAGCTCTGCAGGGCTATGGAGGATGCCATGTGGGATGACAACATCCAAGTGATTGTCATAACAGGCGCCGGAGACAAGGGCTTCTGCACGGGTGGAGACGTTATCGAGTATGCAGAGGTCTACACGAGGAAGCCCAGCGACTTCTACAAGTGGTTTGACCCCTACTTCCGCTTCTTCGACCTAATCCGACGCTGCGGGAAACCCGTGGTGGCAAGGGTGAATGGGACGGTGGCTGGAGGTGGAAACGAAATTCACCTAGCCTGCGACCTCTCTGTGGCCGCTGACCACGTAAGGTTTATTCAGCCAGGCCCAAGGGTGGGCATGACCTCAATTGGGGGTGCAACCCAATGGCTCCCCATAACCGTTGGAATCCGGAGGGCAGCCTGGATGTGCTTCATAAGCGACTTCATAGACGCTAAAACGGCTTTGGAGTGGGGCCTAGTAAACCAGGTTGTACCCTACTCGCAGCTAGACGATGCCGTAAAGAAGGTTTGCAGAACCCTGCTGAGCCTTTCACCCTCAAGCCTAAGGAACGCTAAGATTCACATAAACCTTTGGAAGGAGTGGATTTGGGCCCTAACTACTGAGCACTGTAGGGAATGGTTCTCAGCCCACGCAGGCTCCGTTGAACCCTCCGTAGGCATGTGGCACTACTTCAAGGAGAAGCGTGGCCCAGACTACCTGGACGCGGGCATAAGGGAGTTCCTCGCCAAGGGTGGAGACCCACGCATACCCTACGGCCCATACCTGAAAACCTGCCCCAAGTGTGGAGCCAAATATCTGCCTGAAAAGTTCAAATACTGCGGGGTCTGCGGAGCACCCCTAGAGTAAACCCTCCCCCAAATTTTGCCTTTTTAGAAGGTTTACCTATGGGTAAGGCTTTAATTGTTGTCGACATGCAGAAGGACAACATGTTCAGGGAAGCCTACAGCATTGTGCCTAAGATTAGGAGGCTGATATCAGAGGCGAGGCGTAGGAGGATTCCAGTAGTCTACGCTTGCGATACGAGGCATCCTGAAGACCTCCTCTTCAAAAGGATAGGCATGAAACCCCACGCCATCAAGGGGACGGAGGGCTGGAAGATTATTGAGGAGCTTAAACCAGAGGAGGGAGACCTCATCATTGAGAAGCGGATGCTCAGCGCCTTCTTCGGAACAAGCCTAGACTCCATTCTAAGGGAGAAAAACGTGGACAGCCTGGTTATCGTTGGAATTGCAACCGACGTATGCCTGCTGAAAACAGCCCTAGACGCCTTCGAGCTAGGCTACGAGGTTACGGTTCCACCCGACGGCTGCGCAGCCCTAACCAGGGAGAGGCATGAGGCAGCCCTAAAGATTCTTGAAGCCCTAAAGGTTCGAATGGTTCCAGTTGAGGAGGCAGCCTCTAACCTTTAACGAGGAGAGGTAGCCTAACCTTCCTATCCTCCAGGGCGAGTTCGCCAATGGGGTCTAAGCCTAAAACATAGCCCACTAGTTCTGAAACGTGGAGGACGGGTAGGGGTTTAAGCTCTTCAGGAGCCTCATTAAAGGTTGTGAGGCATCCTGGGCAGGTTACCAGGATTAGCTCTGCTCCAGCCTCCCTCATCGAGCTGAGTTTAGCCTCGGTAACCCTAAGCGAGGTCTCCCTATCGCAGTATCCGGAAACTGAGAGGCAGCTTCCGCAGCAAAGGTTTTCCTCAGCGTATTCCACGGCTTCCCCTCCTAAGAGGCCTACCAACTCCTTCAAAAACCTCACGTTTTCAGGTTTACCTAAAACCTTCTCGGGGAAGCTTTTGGCGTAGTGGCATCCATGGTGGACGGCTACTTTTAAGCCTTCGAGGCTTCTCTGCTGCCTCTCGATGATTCTATCCTTATCCCGAGAGTAGATTTCGGCTATATGGTGGACTTGAACATCCCTAACGGGTTTAACGCCTCTTGCGCCTAGGAGCTTTTCAACCTTAACCCGTAGCTGGGAGTCTTCCCGCACCGCTCTTAAGGCTTCCAAATAGGCGGAATAGCAGGTGTCGCAGGCTGAAGCAATATGTTTGGAGTGGGCTGAGGCCAGCGAGGTGTTCCAGCCTGCGAAGGCGGCTAGGCTTTCAAGGCTGGTGAAGCCTGAAAGGTAGAGGAGACCCGTGCAGCAGACTTCCTCATAGGAGGAGAAGGGTTTGAAACCGAGCATTTCCAGGGTTTTTAGGCTGGAGTATTCTATGCCTGGATACATAGCCCTTGAGAGGCATCCAAGGTGAACGTAGAGGGGGCCCTCCTTAGGGATTTCCTCAACCCTCTTCACTTCTCCCTCCCCCGTAAAGGCTTCTCCACATTTCAGCCTCCTCTGTAAACCCAAGCTTCTCCATGAGGAGCCTAAGCCTTTTCAGGGCTTCCTCTGGGAGGCTGGGCTGCACTCTAAGCCCCAAACGCTTCCGCACATCGGTTTTGGCTACGGAAACCATACGCCCATACCTTAGCATGTTCTCAAGGCATAGCTGGACGCCCTTGTAGGCTTCTCCAGCTTCCCCATGATGGGCGAGGCTCCTCCTAAGCCTAACCACAGCCTCTGGAAGATTAATGCTGTGGGGGCAAAGTTTGAGGCAGTCGAAGCATACGAAGCAAGACCAGATTTCGCCTAGGCTAGCAGGCCTACCAGCCTTCGCCCTCAAAATCTTCATGGAAAGCCTTCTAACGTTGAAGCCTTTCTCGGAGAACCTTGTAGGAGGACATATGGAGCTGCAGAGGCCGCATTGGAGGCATTTCTCCGCAAGGCCTGCAAGCTCTGTAAGTTCCTTCTGAACGTTAAGCTTTTTACCTGCCATCCTCTACACCATGCTAAATGATATGGTGGGTGTAAGCACTGGCTGAAATAAAACTTACTCTTATCGTGGCTAGGAGCATCGACCAGGAGCTTGAAGCCTACAAGAGGCATGAAAACCAGGCCTACCGGGAAAAGCTTGCCGTAGCCTACCTTTCGAAGGCGGATATGGAGAGGCTTGGGGTTAAAAGCGGAGGCACTGTGAAGGTTTCCTCCCCTCAGGGTTCAACTATTGTAAGGGCGGTGGAAGACCCAGACCTAGAGGAAGGCCTAATAGTCATGTTGAAGGGTTACTGGGCTAGCAGGCTTACCTCTCCAAACCCTAGCAGGGAAGGCCTACTAGTCGACAGGGGGATAGAGGTAACCGTTGAGAGTATAGAGGGGGAAGTTCAGCCTCCAAGCTTCCCTAAACCTTAAGCCTCCCCAAAACCTTCTCCAGCTTCCCAAGCTCAAAAGCAATTCTAAAGGTTTTCTCCCCTAAGCCTTCCGCCAGCTTCCCAAGCCTCTCATGCAGAAGCCTGCTAGCCTGCTCATCTATCCTCCACTCGGGGGCTGCCTCCTCCTTAGGAGGCTTAGGAGCCTCAATTTTAAGGGTAACCTGCCTTGGATAGGTGGGCTCTAAGAGGACGGGTTCAACACTTCTGCCCAGAAGCCTTTGCAACTGCCTGATCCGGCTTTCCTTCCAGGGCCTATCCACGCCTTCAAGGTTGAGGCTGAATCTTTCAACCTTTAAAACCTGCTCAGGGCAGGCGTTCTCGCAAGCCCCGCAGAAGATGCAGTAGTCCTCTAAGACTTTGATTTTCTCCGCCCCCTTAACAGGGTAGATGACGTTTACGGGGCAGATGTTAAAGCAGTTCTTGCAGCCCGTGGGGTCACACTTCTCAAGCCTTACAATGTGAACCTTGCCGTCGAAGGGCTTCTTCACCTTTAAGGCTTCAACCGGGCAGACGGAAGCACAAATCCCGCAATCTACGCATTTATCCTCGTCTATGCTGATTTCACCCTCAATTTTGACTTCTGAAATGCTTCTTGGAGGAGCGTACTCACATTCCACTTTCAGGGCTTCGGTTGGGCAAATTTTCTC
Source organism: Candidatus Hecatellales archaeon (assembly GCA_003662485.1). GTDB lineage: Archaea > Thermoproteota > Bathyarchaeia > Hecatellales > Hecatellaceae > B25. The sequence continues at coordinate 9,074 of QMYD01000026.1, forward strand.
GCAGAGCCCACAGTAGTCGCATTTTTCCTCGTCTATTCTGAGGCCTATAGCTGGCTTAAACTCTGGAGGTTTAGCCTCCTCCCAGAAGATTTCGAAGGCATCGCAGAGGGCCTCGCAGAGCCCGCAGTAGCAGCACTTCTCCTCGTCGAAAACGATTTTCCCCCTAGCCTCCTCCGGTTTACCCCCAGCCTCGTAGACTACGAGTTCATCCTTCCTCGCCATTTTAACCTCTGCCTTGATAGCCTGCCTCGGGCAGACCCGCTCGCAGAGGTAGCAGGGTATACATTTCTCCCTGTCTACTTCGTGTTTGCCTGAAACCTTTAGGAGGTCTTCTAGGGCTGTGCCGTCGAGGAAGAGGTTGAAGGAGTTAAAGAGGCAGGCTGAAACGCAGAGGCCGCAGAAGGTGCACTTCTCAAGTTCAACGTTTACGAGGGGTGCTTCCTCAAGTCTTCCAGCTGCCACCTCCACGATGGGGCCCTTGGTTAAGGCCTCCCAAGGGCAGCTAGCCATGCAGAGCGTGCATCCAACACACCTTTCAAGGTGGTATCTTAGCTCCTTCCCCATGAAGCTTGTCTTCCAAAGGTATTTCAGCGTGGAATCCTCGATTTCAAAGCTTGTTTCAGGCTTCTCAGACAGGGTTAAGCCCCCCTTACAGCCAGCTTTGAAAGTTCAGCTCCAACAGGGCCAAGCCTCCTAATCCGCTCAACAAACTCGGTTATCACTCTGGCCACCTTTTCACCCTCACTGGCTCCAGCATGGTCTAGGTGAACCCTCTCAGGGTTTATACCCATGGCTTCCAACACCTGCTTAAGCCTTGAAACCCTCTCCATAGCCTTCCTTATCCCGGTAATGTAGTGACAGCTGTTCTCATCGCATCCCACCACGAGAACCCCGTCAACTCCAAGCTTTAAGGCTTCGAGGATGTGGAGGGCGTTAACTCTTGCCGTGCAGGGAACCTGAATAATCCTAACGTTGGTTGGGTAGGGGTTCCTGTTAAGTCCAGCCATGTCTGCTGCAGCATAGCCGCACCACTTGCAGAAGAAGGCTAAAATTAGAGGTCTTTCCCTCGCATTTTTGGCTAGGGTTTCAATCATAGCCCTAATCTGCTCATCGGTGAGGGTGGGAAGGCTTATAGCTCCAGTAGGGCATACAGCCACGCAGGCCCCGCAGCCCATACAGGAAACCTCGTCTACCACTATTTTCCCGTCAACCCTGCTTAGGGCTCCATAGTCGCAGAACTGGACGCAGAGGCCGCACTTGGCGCAGACCTCATGGTTTACGGTTGGAGCCTCAACCTCGAATTCAAGTTCAGGGCTTGAAAGCAATTCGTAGGCTTTGGAGGCGGCGAGTCCAGCCTGGGAAACCGAGGCTGTAATGTCCTTTGGGCCTTGAGCCGTTCCAGCCGTGAAGATTCCACGCATGAAGGTGTTGGCAGGCCTAAGCTTGCAGTGCTCCTCAAGGAAGAAGCCGTTCTCATCCAGCGGTGTCTTAAGGATTCTTGAAAGCTTCTCGTTGTCTGGATTTGGCGCTATCCCCACGCTTAAAACCACGAGGTCGAAGTCCTCCCAGCAGGCTTCACCAGTTAGGGTGTCCTCATAGAAGACTCTAAGCTTGTTTCCTGCCTTCGCCACCCTTCCAACCCTACCCCTCACAAACCTCACGCCTGTGGCTTGAGCTCTGAGAAAGGCCTCCTCATAGCCCTTCCCAGAAGCCCTCACGTCAACATAGAATATGGCTACGTCGGCTTCGGGGTGAAGGCTTTTTATTTCCATTGCCTGCTTAACAGCGTAGTTGCAACACACCACGCTACAGTAGGGTCTCCTAAGCCTCGTGGAGCGGCTTCCAACACACTGGATGAAGGCTATGCTCCTAGGAGTTGAACCATCGGAAAGCCTTACAAGCCTCCCCCTCGTAGGTCCTGCAGGATTTACAAGCCTCTCAAGCTCAGCCCCCGTTATAACATCGACGTATCTCCCATAGCCGTATTCACTTATTTCGGTGGGGTCTATGGGGGTGAAGCCCACAGCCACGATGATGCTTCCAACCTTAACCTTAAACCTCCTATCCTTATCCTCAAAGTTTATGGCTTCCTGGTCGCATACGGCTACGCAGGAGCGGCATCCAACACAGTTTTCCATGTCTATGTAGGGTGCGGTTGGCAC
>QMYD01000027.1 GCA_003662485.1 Candidatus Hecatellales archaeon
CGATGGGCCCCCAGCGGCCCGCATGGGGTCAAATCCCATCCCCGGCGCCAATTAAAACCAATATTTTTCCTCTATTTCTCTCAAAGAAGGGTAAAGTTGAAGCTAGCGCTGGATAACTTTTTTGACTGGTTTAGGGTTGGGGTCTTGGGTAGGCTAGGTCGGTGATGTCTTTTATTTGGTCTAGGAGGGTTCCGAGGAGGGTTAGGAGGATGTAGAGGGCTGGAGGGTTCCCCTTCCGTTTTAGGGCGTCCTCTTCGAGGCTTTTAAGGCTTTCCATTGCCTCTTGGAGGCTTTTTAAGGCTTGGCTTACTGTTCGCTCCCCCCGGCTGAAAACCGCTTTTAAGGCGTCCTCATAGGTTGAGGAGAGCTTCCCACTGAAGGTTTTAAGGAAGCTGTGGAAGGCTTTGGGGATTCCTCCCTGAGCCTTAAGCCTCCCCACGAGTTCAGCTACCTCCACGGAGGTGTCAGCTATCTTCTCCACGAGGCTTGCCACCAGCCTGTAGTCTAGGCAGTCGATGGGGGAGATTCCAAGCTTCTCACCGAGCCTTGGGTTTACGATGAGACTTCGAAGGATGCGTACGAGGAGGAAGTAAAGCCTGTCAATTTCCTCATCCCTATCCTTAATCCTCTCAGCCTCCCCAAGGTTTAGGGAGAGAAGCGCCTTAAAGGAGTCGTCGAGCAGGCTCTTAGAGAGAATATATTGGCGGCGGAGGATTTTCTCAGGCGGGATGGCTGTAGCCCTTAGGAGGCACTGGAGCAGGATGCGCCTTTCATCCTCTTCTATCACCTCCACGCCGATGAGCCTGCTCGCCGTTCGTTTCACCCTTTCCCTCTCCTCCTCGCTTAGCCTGCCCGCAGCCTCCACAGCTACAAACTCGTAGCCGAGCAGGTAGCTGCTCAAAATGTTATCCTCCATCCGCTCTGAAGGCCTTAAAACGATTTCTTGGGCTTCCTCCGCCCCATAGCGGGGGTCGAGGATGAGGCAGCCGTCCACCCTTTCCTTCACGTGGATGGGGGAACCCTTCTGGAGGTTGAAGCGTTTAGCCCACTCCTTAGGCAGGGTTACCAGGAAGGTTCCATCCCTAGTAGACTGAAGCCTCCTAATCTCAACAGTCAAACCTAAACACCCTTCCTAGGGGCCCAATTAAATAACTGTGCTTGGGAGGTTTTTAGCCTACCTGATAAGCTTATAATATTTTAAGGCTTTAAAGTAGTCGGAGCTTTTGAGGGGGAGGCCGCTTGGAAGACCTAGCCAGGGTTAAAGTGGACAGCCGGGAGGGTTCTCTAAGCTATCTTGGAGCCGAATGGATTCTGCTTAGGGTTGAAGCACTCCAAGGGATGTTTGATGAAACCGTTAAGGCCTTCGGCTCTGGAGCCTACACCATCTGGTATTTGGCTGGGAAGGGTGCAGGCAGGTCCATGGCCCGCCTCATCATAGGCTTAAAAGAGGAAACCCTCGTAGAGGAGATAGTGGAAAGGGTTTGCAGGGAGCTCACTAGGCTTGGCTGGGGACGCTTCGAAGCTGAGAAAATCGATGTGAAGGAGGGGAAATACCGCTTCCGGGTTTACAATAACCCCTTCGCCAGGGGGAAGGAGGCGGTTAAGGAGACAGCCTGCCTCTACATTAAAGGCTACCTTGAAGGACTCATGGAAGCACTAACGGGCAGGGAGGTTAAGCTTAGGGAGCGGGTCTGCGTGGCTGAGGGAGCCCCATACTGCGAGTTTGAAAGCGAGTAAGGCGGAAGGGTTTTGAGTGAAATCCTCCGCAAGACGGTGAAGGCCCTAGCTGAAGCCGGATACCAGCTTGAAGCTGAAGCCCTCGCAGCCCTCCAAACCCTAGCTGAAACCTTTAACCCCGAAGACTTAGCCAGAAGCCTCTTCAAACTCTTAGAGGAGAGGAAGCCTTCAACCCCCTTCATTGATGCCTCCCTAGTTTTGGAGGCAGCTGAGAGGCTTGAAACCCCAAGTGAAGTCGAGGTTTTGAGGGCTGAACCCACAGGGAAGCCCTCCTTCAAACCCTTAGCCAAAGAATATGAGGCTGAAGTTAGGGTTGTGAGGGATCCCACTGGCCAATTAAAGTCTAAGGGGGAGCTGGAAAACTTCCTCCAATATTTTAGGGATCGGTTTGAAAGGCTTAGGAGGCTTCTGCTTCAGAGGCTTGACTGTAGGGATGCCTCAACGCTGGGGGAGGCTCTCTCCGCCCCCCAAGGCTCTAAGGTGAAGTTTGCATGCATGGTTTCGGAGAAGGTTAGCAGGGGGGCAAAGGTTTTCCTTAGGGTTGAAGACCTGGAGGCTTCTGCCACCGTGCTCGTTCAACCCTCAGCTCAGAATCCAAGAATAGCTGAGAAGGCTTCAGCCATACTCTTAGACCAAGTGATATGCGTTTCAGCAGTTAGGCTTGGGGGTGATCTTTTCCTGGCTGAAGACCTCATGCTCCCCGAAATACCATACCATAAGCCCTCCACAGCTGAGCCTCCGCTCTCAGCCCTTCTAATTTCCGACCTCCATGTTGGAAGCAAAATTTTTGAGGCTGAACTCTTCGGGAGGCTTCTAGCCTGGCTTAGGGGTGAGCTTGGGGGTGGAAGACTTCAGGAGGAGGCTGGAAAAGTTAAATATGTGGTGGTTGCAGGAGACCTTGTCGACGGGGTTGGCGTATACCCCGAGCAGGAGAGGGAGCTTGAAACAGCCGACATCTACCTGCAGTACGAGCAGGCTGCAGCCCTCCTAGAAAAGCTTCCAGACTACATCAGCCTAATAATTATCCCTGGAAACCATGATGCTTGTAGGAGGGCTTTACCCCAACCCGCTATAAGCCGTGAGTATGCTGAGCCCCTATATAGGCGGGGAGGCCTCCTCCTGCTGGGAAACCCAGCTCTTGTAAAGCTTCACGGCGTATCCTTCCTCCTACACCATGGGCGAAGCCTTGAAGATGTTTTAGCCAGCCTACCTGAGGCAGGCCATGAGGACCCTGTGAAGTCGATGGTAGCCCTGCTTAGGGGTAGGCATCTCGCCCCCGTCTACGGTCAGAGAACGCCTCTAGCTCCTGAGCCCTGCGACTGGCTGGTGGTGGAGGAGGTTCCAGACTTCTACCATGCAGGCCATATTCACATTTATGGGCAAACAGTCTATCGGGGGGTTCGCCTCGTCAACTCTGGATGCTGGCAGGGGCAAACCAGCTACCAGCAGAGGCTTGGGGTTACACCAACTCCTGGAACCGCAGCCCTCGTAAACCTGCAGAAGGCAACAGTTACCCCCCTCGACTTCAAAACTTCAGAGGTTTTCCACTATCCCTAAACCCTTGGCGAGGAGGTTTGCAGCTCTTAAAGGCTCAGGCTTCCCCCCGAAAACGGTAAGCCTCCTAACGGCTTCTAAGGCTTCACCAAGCCTCATCCCATAGGCTGAAACGTAGGCTTCACCGCCTGGAAGCCTAAGCCTAACAGGTTTTCCCACCTTCTCTAAGATTTTAAGCCTAACCTCCCAGTCTGGGAAATGCTTTTTCAGGGCTCTCTCCACGGCTCTGCGTCTAGGCTTCCTCGAAAGGACAACCACTACGGGTGTTTTAAGCCTGCTGGAAAGCCTTTCAGGGTCCACCACGTTGAAGCCCGCATAGGCGAGGGAGGAGAGCATGAGTAGGCTGAATTTCCCCCTCCACCCTTCAGCCGCCTCCAGAATCTTGTCTGTAGCATCAAGCCCGTCCACCCTAACCAGCGAAATCGAAAGCTCAGCCAGCCTGAAGTCCTCCATTAAAACGCCGAGGAGGAAGGCTTTACCTCCACGCTTGGGGTTAAAGGAGCCATCCTCGAAGGCTGCAACCCTCAACACGCAAACCAGCCAGAAAATTTTCCAGCCATCAAAGCTTAAGAAAACATTTTAGGAAAATAATTTTTTGGAGGCAACCAGCTCGGGAGGGTTTGGTGTTCTCTTTGAGGTTTAGGGCTGTACTCTTTGACTGTGTTGGAACCCTTTTCAGGGTTGAAGTTGACTATGAGCTTCAGCTTAAGCTTCTCCATGGGAAGCTTGTGGAGGCTGGCTTCACCTCCCCCTACAAGGATTTCCTTAAAGCCTACGGGAAGGCTTACGCCAAATACCTGAAGGTTAGGGTTGAGGAGCTTCGTGAGGTTACGAATAGCTTCTGGACGGCTGAAGCCCTCCAAATGCTCGGCTATGAGGCTGACCCCTCCGACCCGGAGATTGAAAGGGCGGTTGAAGCCTACTTTGAACCCTACATTGAGGCTGTGAAGCCTGTGGAATGTCTCACCGAGGTTTTCGAAACCCTTAAACCCTCCTATAAGCTTGGGGTTGTAACCAATTTTACCTATGCTCCAGCTATGAGGCGAATACTCTCGAAGATAGGCATCCTAAACATGCTGGATGCTGTAGCCATCTCCCACGAGGTTGGATGGCGGAAGCCCCATCCGAAAATCTTCCTCTCAGCTCTTCAAACCCTGAAAATTAGGGTGGCGGAAACCCTCTTCGTGGGAGACGACCCCTACGATGATGTGGCTGGAGCGAGGAGGATTGGAATGCGCTCAGCCCTCGTAGCCAAACCTGGAAACATGGATAAGGCTTCCCGGGAGGCTTCAGTCCGCCCAGACTTCTCTCTGGACTCAATCTGCAGCCTCAAAGACTTTTTAGGTAGGGATTGACACGCTTCTCGTAGCCTAGGATGGTTTCTGGACCATGGCCGGGGTAAACCTTCAACCCGTCGGGTAGGGGCATAATCCTGTGCTTAAGCGAGTAGACGAGCCTCTGGAAGGAGCCTCCAGGCATGTCGGTGCGCCCCACGCTTCCAGCGAAAAGCGTGTCCCCCGTGAAGATGACTCCCTCACCTAGCAGGCAGATGCTGCCAGGCGTATGGCCTGGGGTATGCAGAACCCTTAGCCTTACCCTACCAAAAACTATTTCATCCCCATCCTCCAAGGTTCTGTCCGGCCTGGAAACCCTGATCTCCGACCAGAAGAACATGGAGAGGTTGAGTTCAGGCTCCCCTAGGGCTTCAGCGTCAAGCTTGTGGATGAGGAGTGGAGCGTTGAAGGCTCTTCTAACCTGATCGTTGGCTCCAATATGGTCCATGTGCCCATGCGTGTTAACCACGTATTTAACTTCCACTTCCTCCTCTCTTACGGCTTCCAAGATTTTCTCAGCATCCCAGCCTGGATCCACTATTATGGCTTCCCTCTCCTCCTCACACCAGACCACGTAGCAGTTGGTGGCAACAGGACCAACAACCACAGTTTTAACCTTCAAACCTCTTTCAGCCCCAAGCCAAAGGTTAAGCTTTCTGGAGGCTAACTCCTATTTAGGGTTTCCCGGCTTTGAGGGCGAGAATTCTAGGGGTAGTCTTCCTAGCCCTCCTCGACGAAATCCTAGCAGTCCTCATTCTACTGTTCTGGCTTCCCCACTTTGGAGTGGAGATTCCACTCTTCTATGTAGTCGTAATCCTCCTAGGCCTTGCAGCCCTATCCTACATGATATACGTGCTGGTTAAGCCCGTGGTTGTTAGGCCTCCCGTGATTGGGGCTGAAGCCATGATAGGCCTTAAAGGGGAAGCCCTAACGAAGCTTAACCCAGCTGGGCTTGTAATGGTTGGGGGTGAAATATGGAGAGCTCAGGCGTTGGAAAGCCCTATAGAGAGAAGGGAGAGGGTGATGGTGATGGCTGTGGAAGGGTTAACCTTAAAGGTTAAAAAGGCTCAACCAGACTCGGGAACCCTGTAATAGTAGTATTTCCCCTCCTTCAGGATTCTCCTTAGGAAGCCCTTTGCCACCAACCTTTTAAGGTAGACGGTTACATTGCTTGGGGAGTCTGGAACCCCGTTGACTTCAAGAGCCTTTGAAACCTCTGATAGGCTTCTTGGAGTCTGACCCCAGGGGGTGTTGAACAGGGCTTGCAGGTTGTCAGTAGTGCTACGGGAGGGCTTAATGGAGGGGTATTCACCCTCCTCAGCTACCCCCACCGTAGCTGAGAAGCTTTCAGAAGCCCTCTTAAACAGCTCTACAACACTGTCGAGTCCTGATAGAAGTTTATCGACAGGAGCCTCAACAGCTATTTCAAGCCCACCCTGCCTAACAGTAAGCTTAACATTAAGCTCCTGCCGCTGGACTTTTTCACCCTCCAAGGCTTTAACCTCTCAAAATTTATTTTCAAACTAAACTTTAAAAACTTAACTAGCTATAAAAGCGGGGATGAACAGAGTTTAATGGCTGTAAAACCTATTTTGACTTAAATCTTAAATACTATTTTAGCGAAAATAAGGAAAAAGGAGGCGTAAAAATTTTGGTTAAAGTGAAGGTTGAAGGCGAAGGTTTAAACATAGAGAAGGAGGTTGACGAGCAGACAGCCAACACAATTATAGCTTTAATCTTCGGCTTGAAGAGGGCGAGAGGAAGAAAACCTGCAGGGGAAGGGAAGAAAACCCGTAAAAAGGCTTCTTCACCTCAAGAGTAAAACTCTTATTTCCTCCTTTTTTTGAAGCGAAATCAGGGAAAGAGAGAAGTTTTCTTGTTTGGTGGGGCCGACCGGATTTGAACCGGCGACCTACGGGTTTCCCCTTCTAGGGGCGCTCCAGCTCTTCTTCATCCCCTCGGTCCGTTTACCCGTAGCTTGGAGCTGGAGCCCGTCGTCCTACCTGGCTGGACTACGGCCCCCACTAATCCTTCTAAGACCTAAGCTGTTTTTAAGCTCTTCGCATATTTTAGGTTTAAGGAGGGAGGGCTTTGAAGCCTGAAAGGCGTGAGTATCCTTCGGCTCCAAGGGTGGGGGTTGGAGGCCTCGTCGTAGACGGCGACAAGCTACTGCTCATCCAGAGGGCTTTTGAACCCTCCTCAGGCCTTTGGTCTATTCCAGGAGGCCTCTTAGAGGTTGGAGAAAGCCTTGAGGAGGCCGTAGCCAGAGAGGTGGAAGAGGAAACGGGAATAAAGGTTGAGGTTGGAGAGCTCTTAGACGTGTTAAACTTTGTGCTCAAGGATGAGGATGGAAAGGTGAAATACCATTATGTCCTAATCGATTTCCTAGCCAAACCTGTTGGAGGCAGACTGAAGCCTAGCAAGGAAACCCTAGACGTCCGCTGGGTAAGCGTTAAAGAGATTGAAAAATACCCCCTCACGAGAACCGCAAGGAAGCTTATAGGCAAAGCCCTTGAGAAGGGCCTAATAAAGGGAGAGTAAATTTTTATGGTTTTCACCCGCATTATAGGGTGGGCTCAAGGGGTTTCACCTTTGAGCGAAGTTAAAACCTTCAGGGTTAGTGGCTGGGTTTCCCGCGGCTTCAGAACCCTCCAACTCTTCAAGAAGGTTAGAGCCCTAACCGTAGAGGAGGCCCTAGAAAAATTCTATAGTGATGTTGGAAGCAACCATAGGGTTAAGCGCAGCCAGATTAAGAACGTAAGGGTTGAGGAGGTCAGGGAAGAAGCCTAGCTAGAGGAGGCTTAAACTTGGGGGAGGCGAGGAGAGCACTCACACCTGAGGAGGAGCGGAGGGTTCAAAGCCTAACCTTCGAGTTCAGGGTTTTAGAGGGTATGGCTGGAGAGCTTAGGGCGAGAATAGAAGCCATAGACGCTGTGCTAAGAAACCTCTTCCTCGCTAAAACCACCCTAGAAAACCTTGAAAAACTTGAGGTTGGAGATGAAATCCTAGTTCCTATTGGAGGGGACTCCTTCCTCAAAGCCAAAATCATGGATAAGGATAGGGTTATCATTGGGATAGGTGCCGGAGTAACCGTGGAGAAAACCTTGAAGGAGGCTGTTTCACTGGTGGACGGAAGAACCGTGGAGTTGGGGAGGGCGAGAGCCGACATGGAAAAGCAGCTAGCCCAAGTCATGGAGCGCATGGAATACATTAGAGGTGAACTCCAGAAGTTTCTGGGTTCAACCCAGTGAACGGCAGATGTTTGAGAGGCTTAAGAAGGCCTTTGGAAGCCTCCTAGAAAAGATTTCAACCCAAGAGCTTTCAGGAGGAAGGCTTGAGGAACTCCTAGAAGACTTCAAACTACGCTTGGTGGAAAGCGATGTAGCCTACGTAGTGGCGGAGGAAGTTGCTGAAAAACTTAAAAGGGAGGTTTCAGGGCTAAGGGTTGGAAGATTCGAAGATAAGCGTAAAATTCTGGGTGAAGCCCTCAGAAAGATTCTCCTCGAAATTCTCTCCGCTGGTGGAAGCCTCAACCTGCTCAGCCTAGCCGAGCAGAAGCGGAGGGAAGGTAAGCCCCTAACCATTGTCTTCGTTGGAATAAATGGGACGGGTAAAACCACCACCATAGCTAAGCTAGCCAAATACTTCTCCGATAGAGGTTTCTCCGTGGTCTTAGCCTGCGCTGACACCTACCGGGCTGGAGCCATAGAGCAGCTTGAAACCCACGCCAAAAACCTCGGCCTAAGAATGGTGAAGCACAAGTATGGCTCAGACCCTGCAGCCGTAGCCTACGACGCCGTAGCCCACGCTGAAGCTCGGGGAATAAACGTGGTGCTCGTTGACACCGCTGGGAGAATGGAAACCAACCGGAACCTCATGGAGGAGATGGCTAAAATTGTTAGGGTTTCTGGAGCCGACCTAGTCCTTTTCGTGGGGGATGCCCTAACCGGGAACGATGCCGTAGCCCAGGCTGAGGAATTCGCAAAATATGTTCGCATCGACGGCTCTATCTTGGCTAAGGTGGACGCCGACGTTAAGGGTGGAGCAGCCGTCTCCATAGCCTATATAACTGGGAAGCCCATCGTCTTTGTTGGGGTGGGGCAGAAATACGAGGACTTAGAGCCCTTCAACCCCGAAAGCTTCGTAGAAAAAATCTTGGAGGTTTAGGGGATGGTAAGGCTTGAAGGCCGGGACTTCTTAACCCTGAAAGATTTTACTGGGGAGGAGCTTCAAGCCATCCTCCGCTTAGCCCTGAAAATAGAGGGGGCAAGGTTCCCCCCAAAACCTTTGAAGGGTAAAAGCTTGGTTATGCTGTTTCAGAAGCCCTCCACCCGCACGAGGGTTTCCTTTGAGGCTGCCATCCGCCAGCTTGGAGGCTGGCCTATAACGCTAGGCTGGGGTGAAACCCAGCTTGGCAGGGGTGAAACCGTAGCCGATACGGCTAGAACACTTGAAAGATATGCTGACGGAATTATTGCAAGGGTTTTCAGGCATAGAGACTTGGAAGAGCTTGCAGCCCATGCCTCCATACCCGTTATAAACGCTCTCTCAGACCTCTACCATCCCTGCCAAGCTCTCTCAGACATGCTAACCATCCTAAAACACTTTGGGAAGCTTAAGGGCTTAAAGCTTGCCTGGATTGGGGATGGAAACAACGTATGCCATTCACTGCTTTTAGCCTGCTCCAAGCTCGGCTTAAACATGAGTGTAGCCTGCCCTCAGGGCTTTGAACCTAAAAGGGAGGTTTTGGAGGAAGCCTTAAAGGAGGCCTCCACTTCAGGCTCAAGGATTGAGGTGGTGAGGGAGCCTTCAACCGCAGCCTTCGCAGCCGACATCATCTACACAGATGTCTTCGTGTCCATGGGCTTCGAGGCTGAGAGGGAGCGTAGGATTAAGGCTTTCCTCCCCAAGTACCAGGTTACCCCAGCCCTCTTCAAGCATGCCAAGCCCACCTGCGTTTTCATGCACTGCCTCCCAGCCCACCGGGGGGAGGAAGTAGTCGACGAAGTTTTAGACGGCCCCCAATCCATCGTCTGGAAGCAGGCGGAGAACAGGCTTCACCTCCAAAAGGGCCTCCTAGCAGCCCTCTACGGGAAGGCTTAGCCTTGACCTTCCTCATAGCAGCCTCCAAAAGCGATCCAGCCGCCCAAAACATCGTGGAAAACCTTTTAAGGCTTCACCCCTTCAAGGCTGGGGAGCCGCGAGGCGGAATCAGCGTCTACGAGGCTGGAAATGTTAAGCTTGCCCTCTTCGAAGGAGAAGCCGTCCACGCCGAAAACCTGGACGAGGTTTTCCCGGAGGTTGAAGCCATAGCCTTCGCTTCTAGGCATGAGAGTGAAAGTCTTCAGTCTACCCTAACCGTCCACGCCCCCGGAAACCTAACCACGCAGGCCGCCCATGGGGGGCAGCCCCTCCAGCTAGCCTACACCTGGCCTCAGAGGATGTCCCTAGCCCTGAAAACCCTGAGCAGGCTTGCCCCCGAAGGCTTTAAGGTTTCCTTGGAGGCAACCCATCACGGCCCCACCAGCCTCACTAAGCCTGTGTGGTTTGTCGAGATTGGAAGCAGCTTGGAGCAGTGGAGGAATGAGGAGGCTGGAAGAGCTGTGGCTGAAGCTCTCTGGGCTTCGGTGGAAGGCCAGCCTGAGGGTAGGGCAGCCGTAGGCTTTGGAGGAGGCCACTACGCCCCCAAGCATAGCAGGGTTACGCTGGAAGGCGAATACGCAGTAGGCCATATTTTCCCAAAGTATGCTTTAACCTCCAAGCCTGATAGGAGGCTGGTGGAGCAGGCCTTCGAGAAAACGCTGGGAGGCTGTAGGGTTGCCGTAGTCGACTGGAAGGGCCTCCCAGGCGAGGTTAGGAGAAGCCTTTTAGGGCTTCTGGAAGAGCTGGGGGTAGAGGTGGTAAGAGTTTAAACGGCTGATAGCCTACATCACAGGCGTGGCTGGAGTGGGGAAAACAAGCCTTGCCTCCACGCTTGCTCGAAAGCTTAAAGGAGTCCACGTGGAGCTTGGAAGACTCAGCGTGGAGGAAGGCTTAACGCTAGGCTACGATAAGCGTAGACGATGCCACATAGTCGACCTGGAAAGGCTTTCAGGCTTCCTAGCAGAAAAATTCTCCGGGGTTAAGGGTTTCCTAGCCTTCGAAGCCCCCTTCACTGTTAGGCTTCCTGAACCCTTAACCCCAAAGGCTGTCTTCGTTTTGAGGTGTGAGCCCAGGCAGCTTGCTAAAAGGCTTAAGGCTAAGGGCTACCCCCCAGCGAAAATTATGGAAAACCTTTGGGCTGAAATCCTAGACTACCCGCTTCAGGAAGCCTTAGCCGCCTACGAGGCTGAAAGAATTCATGAGCTTGATGTAACTGCCAGGGGGGTTGAGGAGGCAGCTGGAGAAGTCCTAGAGGTTTTGGGGGGAGCAAAACCTCCAAGCTATGGAAGGGTTAACTGGCTTGGGAGGCTGGAGGAGGAAGGCCTCCTAGCCGAAATCTCAGCCACCCCGGCTAGGGC
>QMYD01000028.1 GCA_003662485.1 Candidatus Hecatellales archaeon
GCATGGTTTCTCCCTGAGCCATAACAAAAATTTCTGTTAAGGTTAAGCCTAAAATTGGCGTCGTAGGAGTTGGAGTAGACTAGAGGAATCATGTTTACTGAGGGTTTTCCCCGTTTACCCCGACAGGGCCTACTGGATGTTTGGGGCTGCGACGGGAGAACCCGTCGGAGGAGAAGGCTAGATTCATTTATAACCCAACAATTTACCTTAAATAGTAGGAGTCGGAGGCTTGGGCCCGTAGCTCAGTCAGGTGGAGCGGCGGGCTCTTAACCCGTTGGTCGAGGGTTCAAATCCCTCCGGGCCCACCATTTTTGGTCAAACCATTACCCCTCTAAGCATTAGGGGAAAGCTTGAAAATCCCAGGGCTACGAGGCGGTCTAACATTATTTAATTCTTAAAATGTTCTGGGTAACGCTTTTCCCCGTACCCTTTAAATAGTTTTCCCCTTTAAGAAGAAAGGGGAGTGATGAGAAGTTGAGTGAGCTTAACCCCTATGAGGTTGCGGTTAGGAGGCTTGAGGAAGCTGGAAGGCTTCTCAGCATCAGCTCCGACGTTATTAGGATTCTTAAGCATCCTAGACGGGTTATCATGGTTTCCCTCCCCGTGAGGATGGACGACGGGCGAATAGAGGTTTTCAAGGGCTACATTGTCCTCCATAATTCTTGGAGGGGTCCCTATAAGGGTGGTATACGCTACCATCCGCAGGTAAACCTCGACGAGATTAAGGCGTTAGCTATGTGGATGACTTGGAAGTGCGCTGTCGTGGACATACCCTATGGGGGGGCGAAGAGCGGGATAGAATGCAACCCGAAGGCTATGTCCAAGAGTGAAATCGAGAAGCTTACGAGGAGGTTTACAGCCACCATCATTGATGACATAGGCCCCTTCAAGTATGTGCCAGCTCCAGACGTTTACACTGACGAGCAGGTTATGGCTTGGATTATGGACACCTACAGCACCATTAAGGGGTATTCGGTTCCAGAGGTGGTTACGGGGAAGCCTTTAAGCCTTGGGGGTTCCCCTGGAAGAGGGGAGGCTACAGGCTTCGGAGTGGCCATCTGTATTAGGGAGGCAGCGAAGATCCTAGATTTAGACTTAACCAGGCTTACCGTGGCTATTCAAGGCTTTGGAAATGTAGGCTTCAACGCTGCGGTTTCGCTAGCCGAGATGGGAGCGAAAATCGTGGCGGTTTCAGACTCTCAGGCTGGAATCTATAGTCCCGAGGGAATAGAGCCCAAGAAGCTTTACGAGTTTAAAGCGAAGACGGGGAGCGTTAAGGGCTTTCCCGGCTCTAGGGAAATAGGGCGAGACGAGGTTTTAACCGTGGAGTGCGATGTGCTCATACCCGCAGCTCTGGAAAACCAGATTACAAGCAAAAACGCTGGAGAGGTGAAGGCTAAGATTGTGGGTGAGGGTGCAAACGGCCCCACCACACCTGAGGCCGACGCCATTCTCAACAGGAATGGGGTGCTCGTAATTCCTGACATCCTCGCCAATGCAGGAGGAGTGACGGTGAGCTATTTCGAATGGGTTCAAAACCTAACTAGGGAGAGGTGGGCAGAGGAGGAGGTAAAAGCTAAACTCGAACAGAAGATGGTGAAATCCTTCTACGAAGTATATAACGCAGCTAAGAAGCATAACGTGAGCATGCGGACGGCAGCCATGATGGTAGCTGTTGGAAGGGTTACAGACGCCTTCGAGAAGGCAGGCCTATTCCCCTAAAAATCATGGTTCCAGCTAACTTAAACCTTCAACCCCCTCCTGCACCATTCCCCTTCAACACTCCTCTCCACGTATCCGTATTTGAAGCATTTAGCAATCCTCCACCCTCAACCTAGCCCTCCTTTGAAGGGTGAAGGCTTAGATTTTTAGGTTAGAAATTTTCTTAGTAATATTTGGAGGGTGGCTCATTGGCTAAAGCTGCGAAGAAGCGTAAAAAGGCTAAGAAGCCGGCTCGCCCTCCAACCGTAACTGTGAGGTTTGGCAAGGCTGAGCTGGCCAGGGTTAAGGAGGCTGCGAAGAAGGCTGGAGCGAAGAATGTGGTAGCCTTCGCTAAGAATGCAATCCTAGAGAAGGTTGGAGCTGTCTTGGAGGAGAAGCCGGCTGAGGCTTAGGCTAACCTCACCTTTTTCTCCCCCACCTCTACTCTACGTTAAAGGGGATTTCAAGCAGCTGTTTAGCCTGCCTAAACCTTGGCTTCTCAAGCCTTATGAAGCCTATTTCACCCGTGGTTTGGGTGTGCCTCTTATTGCAGGCGTTAATATTCCATCCCTCAATCACCACCACGCTAAGCCTTCTAACATGCTCTGGAACGGGGAAAAGATCGTATATTTCATCGCCGAACCGCCGCTCAGCTTCCCCCCTCTCGAGCACGTAAACCTTGACGGGTACGTTTTCACAAACCTTCTCGTTGGCTAGCCTCTCTACCTCCCTAATTTCCTCCTCACTTGGCTTCCGGTTAAACTGGACGGTTAGCCTTCCATGATTTCCACTCACGTATACGCTTGCCGTCCACTTGGCTCCCAAAACCTTTCTAACAGCTCCCTTAACCACGTGGAGGGCTGTGTGGGTTCTAACCTCAACCGGGGGGTTTCCAAATTCCTCCCGAGCCCTTCGATAGGTTTCAAAGCTCCCTACGTCGTACCATTGGCCTTCAAGCTTGAAGGCGTAGACGGCTGTCTGGCGGTGAAGCCACTGGATGAAGTGGCCTGGACTATCCGGGTTTCCCCCACCCCCCAGATATTCGTGGAGCAGCCTTAGAGCGTCTTCAGGCATGAGGTAGATGCAGGTTCCAATGAGGGTTGTATCCGGGTTTTCCGGCTTCTCAACAAAGTCTATGAGCTGAGAGTTGGAGTTGAGTTTGACAGTAGAGTACTGCATGGCCAGTCTTCTATCTCCAACATCGTAGACTGCGAGGATGGGGGCTTTAACCCTGCCATAGTATTCCAGGAGGGGTTTAAGGTCTGAGTTGAAGAGGTTGTCCCCACCAATGATGAGGAGGTCTCCCTTAAGCTTGAGGGTGGAGAGCATCCAGGCGATGGCTCCAAGGGTTCCAAGCTTCTCCTCCTCCCTCCTACTAGGCTCAGCCAGAATTCTCAGCCTCTCATAGCCCCTCTTCCTTGCTAATTCCTCAAACCGCCAGGCAAACCTCTCATTAGTTAGGATGATGATTTCTTCCAAGGGCAGCTTGAACAGCCTTTCTAAGATGTGTTCTAGGATGGTTTTGCCTCCAACGGGTAAGAGTGGTTTGGGGAAACCATTAGAGATAGGCTTCAAACGTTTCGCGTATCCTCCAGCCAGCACTACAGCCTTCAAACCTTATCCCAAGCGGAAGGCTTCTTGAGGAATTAGCTATCTTCCCGGTAAAATTTTTTCTGGTTAGGCTTAAATGGTTTCCCACCCTTTAAAGGGTTGAGGCTTGTCTAGGATTAGGAAGCCTGTTAGGCTGGCCGACCTCAGGGAGGTAGCCTATGATGAGGCTAGGTGGAGGCTTCTCGAAAGCCTACGCTTAAAGGCTGAGAGGATTATGAAGGTTTTAGAGGACTCTGGGCTTGGGGGAACACTGGTTCACGGGAGTTTGGCTAGGGGGGACGTGGACAGGAGAAGCGATGTAGACGTAGTTATCCCCTACCCTGTTTCCTCCTTCCAGGTTGAGGTAGCCTTAGAGAAGGCTGGCCTCCAACCCGTGGATAGGCTTCTAGTTCAGGCAACCCCACGCCACGTGGTTAAGGCCCACCTATACCTAGACGAGCTTACCACGGTCACCTTCCCCCTCATAGAGTTTTCAAGGCTGGAAAGGGAGTTCTACAAGTTCGGCGGAGAGGTGGGGTTAAGAGAGCTTCAAGCGGGGGTGAGGGTTCCAGGCATCGACAAGAGGCTAATGCTGATTCTCCCAACAGCTAGGGGGCACCAGGAGGTTTCCGTGGTTGGGAGGGAGGCTGAAGCTGCTGGAATCGTTGGGGTTAGCCCTGAAATGGTAGGGGAGAGGGTTAGGGTTCTCCTTAGAAGGGACAGCCTAGGCAGAACAGGCGTATACCTGAAGTACAGGCTTAAACCCGGGGAAACCTTTGAGGAGGCACTTAGAAGACTTGCCTCCGAAGACCCAGCCATAAGACGCATGCTCAAACAAAGAATTAACGGCTAACCACCCCGAATTTCCACAATATCTCCTTCTTGGAGCTGGTATTCTTGGCCTACCCTCACGGGGGATTCACCGTTTCTATGCCAAACCCTGGCATACCTGAATTTTCTGGCTAGGTTTTTGTGGATTTGCTCTGCGAGGTCGAGGATGGTGGCACCCCTCCTCAAGGTGAAGGGTTGAGGGCTCGGCTTCGGAGCTCCAGGAGGCTTCGTGTAAACTCGGAGGAGGCCTAAAGTCTGATAGATTTTGCCTCCTAGCTGCCCTAGGTTTTCACCCGTAAGGGTGGAGACGGGTAGGGCTTCAAGGCCTAGACTTCTACAGTAAGCCTTGAAGGCTTCTTTCCCAGCTTCTTCCACCCTGTCCGCTTTGCAGGCGAGGATGAGGGCTGGCCTATACACGAGGCCTTCAAAGAGGGCGTCCTCCACATCGTCTAGGGTAGCCTCCCCATAAACCTTAACCACAGCCCTCCCCACGCCGTATTGGGCTAGGAGCCTCCTAACTTCTTCCGGGCCTGCGTCAGCTAGGCTTCCAACCAGCTGGACGCCTGAAACCATAGTATTGGTGTCGATGACCACCCTGCCCCTCGGCCTTTTAACCGAGATTTTCGCCTCCTCCAGGATGGTGAGGAGGGTTTGAAGCTGGCTTTCAGGCTGGCTGGCTAGGTCTACGGTGAGGAGGAGGCCGTCGGAGTTCCTGGCCAGGGTTAGCGGTTTAAGGTTCCAAGAAGCTTCGGGGTTGGGTTTTAGGCTTGGAGCCTCCACCAGCTGGAATTGGATGTCCTCGTAGGGGAGCATTCCAACCTCCGGCTCAACTGTGGCGTAGGGATATTCGGCGACGACAGGCTTAGCGTTGGTGAGCTTGGCTAGGAGGCTGCTCTTCCCAGTCTTGGTGAAGCCTAAGAGTACGAGTTGGGCTGCCCCATGCTTCTCCACCAGCCAGCCCACCGAGGCTTTAGCCCTCTTCCGCTTGGCTTCCTCAATCTGGGCTCTAAGGCTTGCCAGCTGCCTTCTAACATGCATGCGCAGCTTCTCCGTTCCCTTATGCTTGGGAATCATCGAGTAGAATTTTTCGAGTTCTCTAAGCTTCTCCTGGGGGCTTCCAGCCTGTAAAACCCTGTTGTATTGGGCTTTGCAGGCCATGGGGAGGTTGGTGGGCGAGGCTCTCACCCCAAAAGAGGTTAGAGGCTGGCTGGGGGTTTAAGCCTTCCCCTCCCAGCCTTCACCTCCACCTTGCTTGGAATACGGTGGAGGTAGGGGCAGCTTGGAGGCCTATTCTCGTTTTCAGGGCACAAGCCCAGCGTGTAGCCCCTGCAGCCTATCCCCTCAAAGATTTCGGGATAAATCTTCACCACTAGCCTGTAGATTTTTGTGGCTAGCTCCCTCATTTCGGGGGAAGCCCTAACGCAGAGGCGTAGGCTGAGGAAGTTTATGAGGGAGCGGGCGTTAATCGTCCAAACATAGTGGGTGTGGGCTGCCATGGGGAGGAGGTATCGAGCTGCCTCCCTTGCCTCCTCCTCGCTGTAGCCCTCCTCAAGCATAGCCCTGTAAAGCCTGGAATAATTTTCCCTAGCCTGGCTTACCGCCTGCCTGAAAAGCTTGGTAAGCCTCCTACTCCGCTTTAGGGGTTGGGGTGTAACATAGCCGAAGCCCTCCTCAACGTGGTAGCGGGTTGACCTAGCCGTGTGACTGGCTATCCTATGTTCGAGGAGCTCCCTACTCAGCGCTATACTCATCTCAGAAATATCAAAAGTGAAATATACGTGTTCGAGCACGCTTCCATAATCGTTTTCCACCATCATTCGCACGGCTTTTCTACTGTTTAGGCTTGGTGGGATACCGCTAACCCTAGCTGAGCCTGCTATCAGCCCTATACCTCCCCTCGTATACCTTAAAAGCTTCACCTTAACCATAGCCTTCCCCCAAGGCCTTAAAGGGCTGAGTTAAAACGTTTAAGTTTTTTGAAGCAGCCTTAAGATTCTGAAAGCACTCCTTAAACTGAGTTCATGAAGAACCCCCTTTTCTCCAACTTTAATTTCTACTCTGCAGTGAAGATTAGCGTGGTAAGGGTTAAAGGAGGCGGAGGCTCTTTAGTTTAACGCTTGGGGGTTTAGCCTTGAATGAGGAAGACCTGAAAAGGGAGATATGCTTGGTGGTGAGGCAGCTCTTCGATAGGGGGCTTATTTTCCCGCATGGGGGGAATGTGAGTGCAAGGCTTCCAGGCTCAGGCGAGTACTGGATAACCCCCTCCAGCGTTTACAAGGGTAGAATTCAGCCTCAAGACTTGGTGAAGATGAGTCTTGAGGGCGAGGTTTTGGAGGCTGCGGAGGGGAGGAAGCCCTCCATCGAACACCCCATGCACCAAGCCATCTACAAGCGTAGAAGCGACGTAAACGCTGTGGTGCACACCCATAATCCAGCTGTAACAGGGCTGATGGCGGCTGGAGTAGATCTTCAACCCGTCACCGTGGAGGCAGGCCTCGTTTTGAGGAAGGTTAGGATGGTTCCCTTCGCCCTTCCGGGGAGTAGGGAGCTTGCTGAAAAGGCTGGGGAGCTTGCTAAAGGTGAAACCAGCGCCCTCCTCCTCCAAGGCCACGGCGTAGTAGGCTTAGGCAAAAGCCTTATTGAAGCTATGGCGGTGGTGGAAACCCTTGAGGGCTTAGCTCTAACCCAGTTCTTCGCGCTGCTGGCGGCTAGGAGGATTCCAACGGTTTCAGAGGAGGCTTTGAAAGACTTTGAGGGTGAAGAGTAAAGTTTAATTTTGAAGGACAGCCTCCACCTACTGTTAATGGGCAGATTTGGGTTGGAGCCTTGTCGGAGCACCAGTACCTGGTTCCCGTTGAGCAGCTTATCTCGGCTGGGGTTCAGATAGGAACCCGCATTAAAACCAAGTTTATGGAGCCCTACATCTACAAGGTTAGGCCCGACGGCCTCTTCATCATTGACACCCGTAAGACTGATGAGCGGATTAGGGTGGCAGCCCGCTTCCTCGCCAACTTTGAACCCCAAACCATTGTGGCTGTCTCCTTCAGGCTTTACGGGCAGACTCCCGTGCTAAAGTTTTGCGAGGCCACGGGGGCTAAGCCCATTGTGGGCAGGTTTCCTCCCGGAGCCTTCACCAACCCGCTTTCGCCGAGCTATATGGAGCCCGAGGTGGTTATTGTCACGGATCCCTCAGCCGACGAGCAGGCGATAGAGGAGGCTACCAAGATTGGCATACCACTCGTAGCCCTCTGCGACACCGACAACACCTTCAAAAACATAGACCTCATTATCCCTGCGAACAATAAGGGGAGGAAGGCGCTAGCCATGATTTACTGGCTCCTAGCCCGCCAACTCCTAAGGGAGAGGGGTGAAATCCCACCTGATGGAGACCTCCAAACCCCCGTAGAAGAATTCGAAACCAAGCTCTCCGAAGTCAAGTAAAAATTTCCCGTATCGCCTCTTCTTTTAAGGGAAGCCCTATGGAGGGGCTTTTAAAGTCTAAGTTTTTGGGCTGCATGGTTGGGGCTGCGGTTGGAGACGCCCTAGGCATGCCCCTAGAGGGTTTGAGCTGGAGGGAGATAAGGAAGCGTTTCGGCTTGGTTAGGGAGATGGTGGATGGGAGGCTTCCAGCTGGAAGCTACACCGACGACACGGAGATGATGATAAGCCTGGCTGAATCACTGGTGGAGGTTGGAGGCTTCAATGGAGCCCACATGGCTGGAAGGCTTCACCAGAACGTGAACCTCTGGAGGGGTTATGGCATGGACCCCATCGTGCTTGAGTGGATTGCCTCTGGAGAGCCTTGGGATAAGGCTTCCGAGAAGCTTTTTGGGGGTGAAGGCTCCTATGGGAATGGTGGAGCTATAAGGGTTGCCCCTGTAGCCCTCCTATACTACGACCAGCCTGAAAGGCTTAAAAGCTTCGCAGCCCTATCCGCTAAGATAACCCACGCCCACCCCCTAGGAATAGAGGGAGCTGTTATCCAGGCTTACGCCATAGCCCAGGCGGTAAGGCTTAACCCGGAGGAAGGCTTTGATGCCAGCGGCTTCCTTAAAGGTTTAAGAGAAGTCCTTCAAAGCAGGGCTTTCAGGGATAAGATAGCTGTGGTTGAAGGCTTTCTAGCCCGCAGGGTGGAGGTTGAAGAGGTTGTTGGAAGGCTTGGCTGCGGAGTGGAGGCCTTCAACTCTGTTCCAGCAGCCCTATACGCTTTTCTGGCTAACCCTTCAAGCTTTGAGGAGGCTGTGGTTTACGCTGTAAACCTTGGGGGTGACAGTGACAGCCTTGGAGCCATGACGGGGGCTATAGCAGGAGCCTACCACGGCTATGAAGCCATACCGAAACGATGGATTGAAAGGCTGGAAAGGGCTAAATACATCGTAGAGCTGGCGGAAAAGCTTTGGAGGCTTAAGGCTTCAAGGGGAAAGGCTTTAGGTTAGGGTTACGCTTAATTTTCTGGCTGGGATGAGGGGATGGTTAAGGTTAGGCAGCCCTATAATGCTGGCTCCTGGTATGCTGGGAGTAGGGAAGCCCTACTCAAACAGTTGGAGGAGGAATGCTTCCTCCACCCCTTAGGGCCTGGTAAAACAGCCCGCCAAGCTGAGCGGGAGGCTGGAAGAGAGGTTTTAGGCCTACTCTCCCCCCATGCAGGCTACATGTATTCCGGGCCTGTAGCAGCCCACGGCTACTATGCTCTAGCCTCCAATGGGAGGCCTGAAGTGGTAGTGGTTTTAGGGCCGAACCATTATGGGAGGGGAAGCGCCATATCCATTATGGTGGAGGGGGTTTGGAGAACCCCCCTAGGCGACGTACCCATTAATGAGGAGATAGCTAAGGCTGTTCAGAAAGCCTCAAGCTACATTGACGTAGACGATTCAGCCCACACCTACGAGCACTCTATAGAGCTTCAGCTCCCCTTCCTCCAGTACGTTCTAGGCGAAGCCTTCACCTTTATTCCCATCTGCGTCATGCTTCAAGACTTGGAGGTTGCGAGGGATGTGGGGGAGGCTGTGGCTGAAGGCTTGAAGAATGTTAGGGGGCTGGTGGTAGCCTCAACCGACCTAACCCACTACGAGCCCCAAACCTCAGCTGAGAGGAAGGACTTAGAGGTTTTAAGGGCGGTGGAGGCCCTAGATGAGGCTCTCCTCTTCCAAACCGTGGAGAGGCTTAACGTTTCCATGTGTGGGGTTGGCCCCACCGCCTCCATGCTTGTAGCAGTGAAAAGGCTTGGGGCAAGTAAAGCAGAAATCCTGAAGTATGCAACCTCAGGCGACATTACAGGCGACAAGTCAGCTGTGGTGGGCTACGCCTCAGCCGCAGCCTACAAGTCTACTGGCGAGGCGTAGAATCCTTCTTCTAAATTTTGAACATTTGCTTTTAATCTTTAAATAATGTTAGCCCCTCTTCTTAGCAAGCAAGGGTGTTTGTTTTGGAGGACTTGTATGAGAGGGTTAGGAGAGTATTGGACGAGAAGGTTACGCCTCTGTTGAGGGCTGAGGGAGGCTTCATCAAGCTTATAGACGTAAGCGAGGATGGCAGGGTTCTCGTTGAGATGGGTGGAGCTTGCGCCGGATGCCCCTTCAAACAGCTAACCATTAAAGGCTTCGTGGAGAGGCTGGTTAAGCAGGAGGTCCCGGAGGTTAGGGAAGTCCAAGTTTTAGCCTAAAGTTAAATATTTTCACGGTTAAGGTTTCCTTCGGGAGATGCCTTGCAAGTAACCGTTGTATACGATAATGTAGCCCTCCATCCAGGCTTAAAGGCTTCCTGGGGTTTTTCAGCCCTCATTAAGGGGGAGGATGGAAGCCTAAGCCTCTTCGACACGGGCTGGGATGGAAGCCTCCTCCTCCACAACCTTAAAGCTTTAGGCTTCAACCCCTCCGAGATTGGTGTGGTAGCTATCTCCCACAGCCACTGGGACCACCTAGGCGGCCTCTCAGCCTTCCTAGCCGTAAACCCAAACGTGAAGGTTTACGTCCCCTCCTCCTTCTCCGAAAACCTTAAAGGTGCAATAGCCTCCAAAGCTGAAAGGGTTGTAGAGGTTTCCAAGCCAACCAGGATAGCGAAAGGCCTCCTAAGCCTTGGAGAGTTTAGGGTTGGAGGCCTAGCCGAACAGTACCTCCTCGCCGAGAAAGATGGTGAACTCTTACTTTTGTCGGGCTGCGCTCACCCCGGCTTAGAGGAGCCCTTTAGGAGGCTTAGGGAGCTTGGGGTTGGAAGGCTTATCGGGGTGGTTGGAGGCCTCCACGGCTTCAGGAACCTCCACCTACTGGAGGGCTTAAAAATCATAGCTCCCTGCCACTGCACCCAGTATAAGGAGGAGATTGCAAGACTCTACCCTGAAGCCTTTAAACCCTGCGGGGTTGGGTTAACCCTAAAGCTTTAAGGGTTAACCCTCACGCCTAGCATAGGCTTCGGGGTTGAAGCCTCTTAGCCTAAGCCATTCACCTGTTTCCCCGGTGATGAGGAGGGGTTTCCTCTGAAGCTCGGTGGGGCTTTTTGAGCCTGTGAGAAGCATAGCTATCTTAAACTCCTCCCTAACCCTTTCCAGCTCCCTAAGCACCCATCCTGCCCCCCGGACGGCTGGCTTTAGGAGGGGGAGCGCCATCCCGCCATACTGGGCTCCAAGGGCTAAGGCCTTAGCCAGGTCTAGGCCTGTCCTCAGCCCCCCGGAGGCTATTAGGGTTAGCCCCGTAGCCCTCCTTGCCTCCACCAGGCTTACCACGGTTGGGATACCCCAGTCCCAGAAGGTTTCGCAGAGCCTCTGCCCCAGCCAGCTTCCAGCCCTCCTAGCCCGATAATATTCGACGGCAGCCCAGCTTGTTCCACCAGCCCCACCCACGTCGAGAAGCCTAACCCCAGCCTCCTCTATCCTCCTCGCAGTTTCAGCTGAAACTCCGCATCC
>QMYD01000029.1 GCA_003662485.1 Candidatus Hecatellales archaeon
CAGCCCTCAGCGCAGCCTCCAGGAGGGTTAGGCTCCCCTCCACGTTAACCCTGTTAACTTGTATGGGCTTCCTGGTGGAAAGCTCCACGCTGACGATAGCAGCCTCATGGAAAACGTAGTCTACCTCTCTCAGCAAGTCTTTCACTAGGGTTCTATCTGTAATGCTTCCCTTAACGAGCTTAAACCGTGGATTTCCAAGGTGATGTTGAAGGTTTTCCATTCGGCCAGCTGAAAAGTCGTCCAATACTATGACCTTTCTGATTTGGGGGAGGGAGAGCAGGCGGTCGACTAGGTGGCTTCCTATGAATCCTGCTCCCCCTGTGACGAGGGCTACACCAGCCAGTTCAGCCATGCTTTTGCCTCCTAGAAGGCTGTGTAGTAGGTGTAGTCTATTCGGCTGATGAGCTTGAACGTGAAAATGGTGGATAGGAGGGCTGCGAGGAGGCATCCGGCAAGGTAGCCGAAGGCCGCATACTCGAAGCCGTAAAGCCTTGAAAGAGTGAAGCCTACGAGAAGGTTTCCAGCTATAGCAGCGGCCAGCGTGAGGATGGAGATGCCAGGCTTGTAAAGGTAGTTGTGAAGCATGGAGTTGGCGAGGAAGATGGCTATGAAGAAGTTTCCAAGCCCAGCTAGGATGAAAACGAAGAGGCTCTGCCTGCTCACGGGTATTAGGCCGAAGAAGGGTTGAGGCTGCTGGAGGAGGAGAAAGTATAGCACGGCCAGCGATATCAAGCTTGAAGCCGTAATGGAGCGCAGACAGGCGAAATACCTGTCCCTAACCCTAAGCCTATAAAGCTTCACATGTCTAGCCTCAACATGTTCCCCGCTTTCAACAATTTCCCTGTACAGCGATAGGACGCTATGGTTTAGGGCGCCGAAGACGGGGATGAGCATGAGGAGGGCTAGGTTCGCCCCCACCTCGTAGTCTAGGTTAAACCATAAGGGGTAGGCTGAAGGACTCATAGACCATACAACCAGCCTATCCATGAAGAGTAGGATGAAGTATAGGGCTCCAGCCAGCGCGTAGGGCAGTCCAGGTAAAACCATGAAGGAAAGCCTTGGTAGCTTCACCTTTAGGTCGTTGTATTCAGGCTTGTAGCGTTCCAGAGCCTTCTCCTTCAAGTAAAGGTAGGTGAACGTGTAGACGGCTGAGGCTAGGATAGCAAAGTATAAGCCGTAGGGTTGGAAGGGGCTTAGGGAGGACCCCAAACTCTTAACGAGAAAGTTGTTTAGGATGATGATGCCAGCGAAGATGGCTACGAGGATCACGTATTTCCTGAAGGCGTAGAGGGGGGCGATGGCAAGCCACAGCATGGATAAGGCTGTAAAGTAGAGGATGAATAGGCTGAACCACTCCATGGGGTAAAGGCGGAGGAAAAAGTTGAGGTAGTATAGGAGGAGGCTGGCGGAGGCCACCACGAGGAGGCCTACCGCAAAGTAGATTTCAACAACCCTAACAACCAGCTTGTACATGGCCTGATGCAGGTAGAAGAGCATCTTCCTAACGAAGACGGGTTGAACAGCTGAGGAGACGATGAGGCTGAGGAAGGTGGCTAGGCCAACCATGGTGGCAAACATTATGGTGGCTCCCCGAATAGACCATAAGGCTACCTCCGTGGACAGTAGCGCTAAGGTCATGAGAAGCCAGGGTGAACCGTAAAGTATTCCGTGAATGTAAAGCTTTAAGGCTTCCCTAATCTGCTCAGCCAGCTTAGCCTCCCTACTCTCAACGGTTTCCCCACGCCCCCGATAATAATCAATAATTTCTATGAGCTTCTTGGCGAGGGAAAATCTGTCCACGAAGCCATATCTTTGGGCTATACCATCGGTTATCCCTAAAACCTCGAGGATGACAGCTACGCCAAGGTAGTCTCCAACCTTATCATCTATTTGGAGCACGGTTTTAGCTAGGCTGTCAAGGTCTGAAACAGCCTCAAAAACCACGCCCAACCTTTAGGCCTCCAGCTTCCGCTTTGAAACGGCTTCAAGGTAAACTCTGCGATACTCGGTGAGGAAGCGCTGGTAGGAGAAGAGCTCCACTACTCTTCGCCTGGCTTTCTCCCCAAGCTCCCTGCGCAATTTCTCATCTATTAGAACTTGGATTAAGGCTTCCCCCAGCCTTTTAGGATCCCTGGCTGGAACGATGATTCCACAGCCTTCGAGAGCCTCTCTCACTCCTCCAACATCCGTGGCTACTACTGGTTTGCCGCAGGCCATGGCCTCCACCACGGTGAAGGGGAAGCCCTCGGAGATGCTGGGCTGAGCCACCACCCTAGCCCTATTATAATCGAACTCTGGGCTTTCCGAGGGCCCCTTAAAGACGACTTTCCCCTCCAATCCCAGCTCTCCCAAACGTTTAAGGCAGACTTCGTGGTAGGCTTTATCCTCTATGGGGCCTATGATTTCGCAGCGGGCGTCGGGGATCTCTCCAACCACGTACTCCATGGCCTCAATGACGTTCACCATGTCCTTTAGCTTGTTAACCCTCCCCATAACCACGATGAGGGGTTTCTCCTCCTCTAATTCAGGCCTAGGCCTAAACCTTTCAACGTCCACCCCATTATAGATTATTTCAATCTTCTCCTTGGCTATTCCAAATTCAACCTCCCAGCGGACGTTGAAGCCGCAAACAGGCAGAATCTTGTCGGCGTAATGGTAGTTAAGCCTCACCACGGCCCGGTAGAGGTTAAGCCAGAAAAACCTTTCAGCCAGTGTTCCCGACTCCTTAACCAAGTCTAGAATTCTCTCACGGAAGTATACGCCGTGCTCGGTGAGCAGGTAGGGGACTCCCCTCTCCATTTTCAAAACGATGGCTGGAATCCCGCAGAATGAGGCTACCGAGGAGTGGCATAAGTCCACCTCAGGGAAATCGTAGGCTAAAACCCTGAACAAATGCTGAATCAGCCTTCCAAACCGTATGAGGCTGGAGGTTTTCAAGCTGGCGTAGAGGGGGTCTTCCACTAGCTGCCTAGAAAAGGCTTCCCAAACCTCCTCACTCTTGAAAACAGTCTTATAATTGTATCGTTTGAAGAAGTGGTGCATTTCGCTGAGGCTTTCGCCAAGCTTCTCAACGTTTTTACCCCCGCTTTTAACCTCAGACAGGAAGGTGGAGAAGGCTGGGAGGAATTCCTCCCTAATGGTTTTTCTGCTGGGTTTAGGCTTCACCAGCCTCAGCAGGGAGGTGTCAACATACTCTTCAAGGAGCTCCGTCCCCCAGAGGGGTACCATTATAAGCCTAACCACGTTTCTGGGAGGCTCGTAGAGAAGGTCAACATAGGGATTAGCCACAACAGCTACCACCACAAACTTGAACTCGTCTAGGCTGGAGATGAGGTTATGCGTCCAAGTGCTTACTCCACCCTTAACGTAGGGATAGGTTCCCTCCGTAAGCATCATTATGATCATTTGGAGTCCTCTTTCCCCCGCCTACTCTTATACGTCTTGAAGAGGGGGACATCACCTGAAATCTCCACCTTCACTGGTTTAAGCTCAAGCTTGTCCATGAGCGACTTAGCCTTTTCCAGCAGCTCGTCCGCCTTCTTATAGTCTTCAGCCCACATGTAGCTTTTGGAGGCCATCTGGTAGCCCCACAGAGCCGAGTTAGGTGAAACGGCCAAAACTTCTTCAGCATACTTCTCATAGTGGCTGGCTGCAAGCCTGAAAAGCTTCACGGCTTCATCCTTCCTGCCAGCCTTAACCAGGCATTTAGCTGCAGCCAGATAGCTCACCGCAGCCATCCCAAGATTTTTACCCTTCTGCTTCTCAGCCTCCTCCACGTAGTATCGGCTTGCCTCCTCAAATCTTCCCTCCTTTTCAAGCTTAGAAGCCCTAAACCAGCTGTCTCCCCTATCGCTTAAACGCTCAATCCAAGACTTCTCAGGCATTTTCAAAACCCAAAATAGGGGCAGCTAAACTTTCACGCTAAAACCTTATTTATTAAAGCCTAACTTAACATTTACTCTGAGGTTTGAACAGAAGTTAGTCTCCTGAAAAATTTAAGGGCGGTCAGGACCCCTACCCTTTGAAGGGTTGACTAATGCCTCTGGAAAGGGTTAAAACTGGAATAGAGGGTTTGGATGAGCTTATTGGGGGAGGCCTCCCAAAGGGTAGAATCTACCTTGTAGCAGGGGAAACTGGCACGGGTAAAACTATTTTCACCCTGCAATACCTCTACCAGGGCATAAACCTAGGCGAAAACGGCGTCTACGTAACCATAGATGAGAAACCCGAACATGTGGTGGAGGATGCTTTAACCCTAGGCTGGGACCTAGAAAAACTGGTAGACGAAAACAGGCTGCTCATCGTTGAGTTAACACCCTACTTCGCAGACATAAAGCGAGTTGACCCCCTCAAAATAGTTGAAAACCTGAAAATGCATGTGGACGAGGTTAAGGCGGAAAGACTTGCCATAGACCCCGTAGCCCCGCTGGTAGCAAGATCGGAGGAGCTCGCCTCCGACGTGGAAGCCCAAATGTACGTTAGAAACTATCTGAGAAGATTTTTCCACGCCCTTGAAGAATTAAACATTACAACGCTTGGAACCTCTGAGATTCCCACGGGAACGAGGAAGCTGAGCCGCTATGGGGTTGAAGAGTTCCTAGCCTCAGGGATTATCGTGCTGAGGCTTCAGGCCACTGAAACAGGCTTCAGAAGGGAGCTATACGTTAGGAAGATGAGGGGTGTAGACCACAGCATGGAAATCTACTCCTTTGTCATTCAGAAAGGCCGTGGAATCGTAATATCGCTCTAAGCGAGCTTAACACTTTAAAATAAATTTTTTAAAGTGTTCTACCGTAATGAAATAGCGTGGCGGCTTGATGGAGCTGGCAAGACTTCCACTCGTTGGAGAGGTTGTTGAAGAGGGGCTTAAAAGCGGTTTAAGCACGCTTATCCGTTGCAATCCTCTCGTAGACGGCTCTATCTTCACCTACCAGCTATGCTATGCATGGCTGAATGAAGGCAACCCCGTAATCTACTACGTGAACAACAAGCGCACCGACATAGTGGTTGAAGACTTTAAAAGGTATGGGTGGGATGTTGGAAAGCCTCTTGAAGAGCGCAAACTCATCTTTATAGACGCCTACTCAGCCATCCTTGGATTAACCAGTAGCGAGCCTTACGTGGTTAAGGATGCCTTCAACCTCAAGCAGATAAGTGAAACCCTCGTTAAGGCTGTCAGAGAGGTTGAAGGCCGAAAGCTTCTCGTAGTAGACTCCCTCTCAACACTCCTCGACTACTTCGAAACCGAGGTTTTAGGCTACGTTACCTCCTGGAATAAGCTTGCACCGGTCTACGGTTTCGTCCCCTTATACCTCTTCACCGACTGGGGTTACGGCCCCGAAATCAAGGATAAGCTAATCGAACTCTGCGATAACGTAATCGATATGCGAGCCCTCGAGAAAAGCGTGGTTGCTACCGAGGTTTTCACCGTTCAAAAGCTGGCTGGGAAACCTGTGGAAAAACCTGTGGTCCCCTTCAAATACGTGAGGCCTGGAGGCCTAAAAATCTACATCCCCAAAATCCTTATTACTGGCCCCTACCATGCAGGTAAAACCACCGTGGTCCATGCGCTTTCAACGAGGGCTGTAAGCGTTCAGAGGGGGGAAACCACGGTGGCCCTAGACTTCGGCCACCTCGAATACAAGGGCTTTTCAGCCGACCTCTTCGGAACCATAGGCCAGCAGCGTTTCGATCCTATCCTCGAGCAGCTTGGAGGGGAATCCGTAGGAGTAATCCTCGTGGTGGACAGCACCAAGCCTGAAACCTTTCCAAGGGCGCTTGAAATGCTTAGAAAGGCGAGGGTGTACGGGCTTCCCACCGTTGTATTCGCCAACAAGCAGGATCTGCCAGGAGCCCTAAGCCCCGAGGAGGTTAAAGAGCGAATGAAACTTCCACCAGAAGTCCCCGTCATAGGAACCGTTGCAACAAGAAAGGATCGCATCATCGAAGGGTTAGAAATACTCCTCAAACAAATTTTCGGCAAATAGGGAGGGAAAGAGGATTTGGTGGAGTTAAAGGAAATATTTGAGGCACTGGAGAGGAGAGAGGAAATCACAAGGCTTGTGAGGTATGATCCAGAAACGTCGAAGCTCAGTCTTGCAGGTATCACCGTAGCCCCCATGCACGACTACTTCCTACCAGCGGTCTTCGCAGCCCTAGAGAAGCAAATAGGCCCCGTAGCCAGAACCCTCATAATCCGCTACGCCCGTAAAGTTGGCAGCCGAGACGGGGAAATCCTACGAAAAACCTTCTTCCAAGACCGGCCTCCAACCATCGAGGAGGTTGAACGTTTAACACGTAGCTTCCTTGGAATGTGGTGTCAGGTAGGCTGGGGTAAGATTGTCAAATTCCAGATTGGAAAAGACCACGCCTACCTTGTAAGGTCGACCTCCTATGAGGGTGAGGGCTACTTGAAGCTTGGAGGCGGCCCAGCTAAAACCCCACGCTGCTGGATAGCCTTAGGCTATGTGATCGGAGTTTTCGAAGGGCTGCTCGATAGAAGCGTGGAGGGGGAGGAGGTTGAATGTCTTGGGAAGGGAGATCAAACCTGCACCTTCAAGCTTAAATGGTAGGTGAAACGGTTTGGGTGAGATTTCAGTTAAAGAACTGCTCCGAGAGGTTTTAGCCGGGCTGAATCGGAGCGCTGGGGTTTACGCTTCAGCCGTAGTCTCTAGGGACGGCCTTCTGATAGGAAGTATGATGCCGGAGGATGTTGACGCTGAAGCCTTTGCAGCCATGACCGCCACCATGGTTGGAGCGGCGGAAACAGCCTTCTCCGAGCTTAAGAAGGGTGTAACCGACAGGGTGATCGTGGAGGGAACCCACGCCAAAATCATAGCCATGGGAGCTGGACCCAAAGCACTCCTCGTAGCCATGACCGAGCCGAAGGCTACCCTCGGCCTAATTCTCCTCGAAATGAGTAAAGCCATAGAGAAAATCAAGAAGATACTGGAGGTATAGGTTTGGGTGAGTTAAGCATAAAGGAATATGTGGGTAGGCTGGCAGGAGAGAGCAGGGAATACCTCAAGCTTGCAGCTGAAGACTTGGAGAGGGTTAGAAGCGTTTGGCCCTCCCTCTCAAAGGAGGTAAACCCAATTATTTCCGGGGTTCTGAACTCCTTAGCCTCAAACAAGGAGGCCTTGGAGATCGCTAAAAAGGCGGGGTTAAGCCTTGAAAGGGCTTCAGAACTCTTCCACCAATGGTTTAGAATGGTCTTCGAGGAAAACTATGATGAAGGCCACGCTCTAAAGCTTTTCCGGATAGGCCTAGCTCACGCCAAGCATGGGGTTTCAGAGAAGCTTATGATTCTAACTATGGGAGCCTTCATGGGGGAAACCCTTCAAGCCCTGAAAGGGCTTCAAGCTACGGGGGAGGTTGAAAACTCTATCTGTAAATGCTTCTTCTGGAACCTGTGCATCATGCTTCAAAGCTACGACTTCTCCAGGCAGTCCAGCTTCTCCAAGGCCACAGGAATCTCAAAACAGCTTTTCGAAAGACTCGTCAGGTTGAAGGCTGACGAAATCTACGAGCAGCTGGAGAAGGTTTGAAGGCGGAGAAGCTGAAAGTATCAAGCTTCACGGTCTACTATGGGCGAGGCAGGATAAGGGAGCTCTCCAACTTCGACCTTGCCATTTTATCCCCCCTCCTCGACAGCAGGGAAGTTTCAGCCCTGAACAGTCTGGGAACCATAACCATCAGCTACCTTAACCTAACCCTGCTTGGAGGCTGGGAGCCTTGGGCCTCAAAGGTAAGGGAAGCCATGTTCCTTCCAGGTAAAGCCGTTATCAACCCGGAGAACCCTGAATGGCGGAAAACCATCCTTGAAGCAGTAGGCTACATCAACCGTAAAGGCTTCCAGGGCTTTTTCATCGACAGCATGGATATGGTAGACTTATATCCTGAAATGGCTGAACCCCTGGTTTCGCTAGTGGCGGAGATCAGGAGGAGGAATCCGGGCTGCCCGCTCATCGTGAACAGAGGCTTCTCCATCCTCCAAAAGCTAACACCCCATATTAATGGTCTCGTCTTCGACGGCTTCGCCACCTACTACAACCCCTCAACCCTACAATACGAGAAATGGAGGAATTCGGATCTAGAATGGATGCTGGAAACCTGTGGAAGACTTCGCAGGCTTCAGGAAACCTTGGGAATCAAAGTTTTAGCCTTAGCCTACGCAAACCCAAGGGATAGAAGATTTCCAGAATACAGGGAATACGTTTCCAAGCTTGCGAGGCGTTTCGGTTTCACCTACTATATTGCTGAAAGGGATTTCCTCACGGTGACGCCGAGGAGGATGCTGGAAGCCTAAACATGATAGGCCGTCCACTCTAAGCCTCCAAGCTCGGACCTAGCCCTCAAATAATACTTCCCCTCTTCAGCCTTAGTTTCAAGGATTCCATCGGCGATGCTTGCCAGGGAGGCCATGGCCTCAGCTGGATGGCTTCCCTCCTCAACCAGGATCAGGCTTATCGCTCCCACGCTTCTAAGCCTGCCAAAGAGGACATGGAGAAACCTCACAACTGTTTTAACCTCATTGTATAGTAGGAGGGTTGAAATGGAGTCGAAGACGAGGCGGAGGGGTTTCTCCCTCCTCCAAAACTGGGTGGTTAAATCCCGGATAATCACGTTGTAGCCTGGCAGGTCCATGAGGCTTGAAACATACTTGATATAGCTGCTTTCACTACATGGGAGGCCAACGGTTTTCGAGTAGAAGTCCACATACACTAGGAGGCCTTCCTCCTCAAACTTGGAAGTATCCATTCCAAGCTCTGCAAATGACTGCTTTTCCTTCTCAGCGCTATTGCTGGCACAGGTTAGCACGCCAGCCTCATCCTGGAGGAGGCCCTGGTATAAAAACCTCCTCGAGAAAAGCTTCTTCCCCGACATGGGGGCTCCAACCACGAGGAAATTCCTACCCCTCTTAAAAAACCATCCCAACTTTTCATCTAAAACGCTGAATCCCGTTGAGGCTGGAGAAGCCTCTGCCAAGGTGTTAACCCCAGCCTTAACAGACCTCAAGAAAACTTAAGCTTTACCTTAAAATAAGAAGTTAATCGAGACTTTAAGCCTATCTCACCTTCAAAGCGTATCTTCCAGGAGTTTTAATTCCAACCTTTTTGGCTAACTGGGACTTCTCGGGATCTAGGATTATCAGGAGGCCTGAAAAGTCTTCGGAGTAGCTTGTGCTCTTACAGGTTGGGCAAACATTCCCGTAGAAGAGGGTTTTACACTGGGTGCAGGCTCTCTCCCTCACTTCTTCTTCCCTCCAGCCTTGGCTTTAGCCTTCTCCTTTTCAGCCTTAACCCTTTCAGCCTCCCTAAGCTTAGCTAAGTCCTCCTTAATCCATTCAAGCTTTCCGAGGAAGGGTTGACGCATGGTTATTCCAACCTTCCCGCTAGCTCCACCCTTAGCCATGCTTACAGCCGTAATTCTCGCCCTAACCTTGTCGCCTACGGAAAGCTTCCGCTTAGTCTCCTTACCCATGAGGGTGGCCTGCCTCTCATCATAGACCACATAGTCGTCTATGATCTGGGAGATGTGGAGGAGGGCTTCCATGGGGCCTATCCTTATGAAGGCTCCGAAGCTTCCAACCTCTACGACTTCACCCTCCACCACCTCTTGGATTTCAGGCTTATAGGTTAGGAGCGTGAAGGTTACTGAGTTGTAGGTTGCACCATCGCCGGGAAGAATTTTCCCTACGGGTGAAACCTCAGCCTCCACTACCGCCACCACGTAGCCCAGCTCCCTGCTCAGGGTTCCCTCATACTTCTTGGCAAGCTCCTCTATGGAAACCTTCCGTAGGTCCTCGTTAAACTTCCCCGGCGGTATTCTCACCACATCCTGGCATTTAACGAGTTCGAACAAGGCTTAGTCCCACCACCCCTCAAACTCCACCCTTCTCCCAGCCCTAATGTAAACCGTGGGTATGCCCTCAGACCGCAGCCTCCTCCTAAGCTTAAGGTCGGCAGTAGCTACGGGGAGCCCTGTCTCTAAGGCAACCCTAACCAAGTAGTCGTCCACCTTCTCCCCAGGCTTCCTCTCATACTCAAGCCTAGCAAACTTTTCAGCAAGCTTTAGGGCTGAGGAGGCAAGCCTCCTTATTTTCGGCCTACCCTTCGAGGTCAGCCTCTCTAACTCCTCAACGATAGGAGGCAATAATACAGGTTCAACCTTAACTGATAAAACTTTCTCCAGCTCGCCTAAAACATCGAACCCATACTCGAAGGGTATCATAAGAATATTTGAATC
>QMYD01000030.1 GCA_003662485.1 Candidatus Hecatellales archaeon
AACCGCTGGAAACCTTATGGCCTTCACCATGGAATGCCTGGAAAGAAAGCTTTTAAACGCTAGGAGGGTTGGGGTTAAACTCGAATTTGGAAATGCGGACGCAGTTTTAGAGATGCTTGAAAGGATAGCCTATAGGAGGGGTTTTGGAGGTATTCTGGCGGAGGGGGTTAGGGCTGCTTCTAAAAGGCTGGGAGGGCAGGCGGAGAAGCTAGCTGTCCACGTTAAGGGTTTGGAGCCTCCTGGATATGAGCCTAGAGCCCTTAAGGCTATGGCCTTAGCCTATGCTGTGAGCCCTCGGGGAGCCTGCCACATGAGAAGCCTCGCCTATAGGCCGAACCTTGTGGGGAGGCATGCCTTCAACCCGAAGAAGCGGGTGGACAGACTCTCCTATGAGGGTCAAGCCTCACTGGTAGTGGAGCTTGAAGACTTCTACACCGTAGTGGACTGCATGGTTTACTGCCACTTCCTCTGCCTCCCAGTTCTGGGGCCTATCCTCTGGGGGGAGCTCGCAGAAGTCTACGGGATAGTAACGGGAGCAGAGGTTAAGCCCTCCATGCTTCGGGAGGCAGGCTCAAGGATAAACAGCCTCGTGAGGCTTTACAATTTGAGGGAGGGGGCGCCCTCAGACCTATCCTACCCCTACCGGTGGCTTAGGGAGAAGCTTAAAAGCGGAGCCTCAGCCGGTGAAATCGTGGATAGGAAGGGTTTAAGGCGTATGCTCTCCGAATACTACCGGCTTAGAGGCTGGACGGAGAAGGGTAAACCCAAACCCTCCAAGCTGAAAGAGGCTGCTTAAAGTTTAATCCCACGGCTTCCATTCAACCTTTTAGGTGAATTAGGCTTGAAGCTGGAAACGGTTAGGCTTGATTTCCCGGAGGGCTGCAACATCATCCTAGGAATATCCCATTTCATCAAGACGGTGGAAGACCTTTACGAAGCAGTGGTTACCTCCATGCCTAACGTGAAGTTTGGCTTAGCCTTCTGCGAAGCCTCTGGAGCCTGCCTCATCCGCCATGAGGGAACCGATGAGGAGTTAAGGGCTAAGGCGGCGGAGAACATGCTTCGGATTGGAGCAGGCCACAGCTTCCTCCTAATCCTCCGCAACGCCTACCCTATTAACGTGCTCAACGCTGTGAAGCAGGTTCAGGAGGTATGCTCCATTCTCTGCGCCACCTCCAACCCCGTCGAGGTAATCGTGGCTGAAACCGAGCAGGGTAGGGGTATCCTAGGCGTCATCGACGGCTTCAAACCTAAGGGGATTGAGAAGCCTGAAAACGTGGAGGAGCGTAGGGAATTCCTAAGGCGGATAGGCTATAAGCGTTAGGGAGGGGCTGGAAGGGCTGAGGGCAGCCGTAGGTTCAAAGAATCCTGTTAAAGTGGAGGCTGCGAGGAGGGCTCTAACCAAGGTTTACGGGGAGGTTGAGGTTAGAGGCTTCAAGGTTTCCTCTGGAGTTCCAAGGCAGCCCCTAGACTGGCAGACGGTTAGGGGAGCCGTGAATAGGGCTTTGGAAGCGTTGAAGGCTTGGAAGGCGGACCTAGGCGTAGGAGTGGAGCAGGCCTCTTCAGGGTGGAGGGAGCCCTAACAGGCTACATAGACCTCCAGTGGTGTGCGATAGCCGACAGGGAGGGCAAGATAACGCTTGGATGCAGCCCAGGCTTCGAGCTTCCGCCAACCATAGTTCGAGGCGTCCTAGAGGGGAAAGGCGAGGTGGGAAGCCTCTTTGAGGAGGCCTTTAATGTTAAGCGTATAGGTGAAACCATTGGGGCGGTTGGCTTTCTTTCAAGAGGCCTCCTCGATAGGGCTGAGATAACTGAGCAGGCTGTTCTCATGGCTCTCATTCCGAGAATAAACAGGGAAACCTACGGCCTAAAACATTAAGCATTACTCTTCCTCGAATTCGATGGCAACCTCCGCCTCCTTATCATTTTTTAGGTGGCCGTAGAGCATGTAGTGGCCGTGGGTTAGCGTGAAAACCGTGGTGTGGGGTCCTCTTCCAAAGTGGCTTTCAACCCTATGGTAGAGGTGGTGGGGTAGGTAAACCCTGTAAACGCCGCCCTCAGCTGGGGTTAAGTCGAACTCGTAGGATTCCAAATGGCCTGAACGCATGTCGTAGAGTAGTAGTTTAAGCTTCTCCCCGGCTGAAAGCTTCAAGCCTAGGCCTCCGTTCAGCCATAAAATATTTTAGCTTCAGCGTGGTGGGCGATTTCCTCAGCTCTCTTCCGCGCTTCTGCTAGGTCTTCGTGGAAGGCTACGGCTAGCCCCATACGCCTCCCAGGGTAGGCGGCAGGCTTACCAAAGTACCAGAGGTCTCCTCTATAACCCTTCGCCTCCATGAATCGTTTAACCTCCCATAGCCCCCAGAACTTTACGGGTGCCTCCCTATAGCTTTGATCCTCCCTTCCTGGAGCTAGGATTACGTGGGCAACCCCGTAAACCCCCTTCCTAGCATATTCAAGGTCCCCCTCAAGGATGGGTAGGCCTAGGCTTGAGAGAAGCTGGGCTGCACCCTCATCTAGGTTAAGCATCCACCTCGTAATCATACCTGTATCATGAGGCCTGTTAGCCACCTCATTATTGTAAACCTTACCTTCAACGTAGAACTGCTCCACGGCGAAGATGCCTAAGCCCCCGATAAACTCAGCAATTTTCCCAGCACTCTCCCTGCATTTCCTAACGGCTTCCTCTGGCAGGCTGGCTGGAAGCCAGCTTTCATGGTAGGTGGCTCCAGGCCTCTGATGCTCCACTAGGGGGAAGAATGAGGTTACGATTTTCCCCTCGGTGTTGAAGTGTCTTACAACTAGCTGGGTGACCTCAGTTCCCTCCTTTTTAAGCTGGGGGAGGAAGCGTTCAACCACCACCTCGCTACCCTTACCCCTAGCATGCTTCACAGCGTAGTCGTAGGCAGCCTCCACCTCACTCCATGTCTGCGCTATCGTGGTTCCATGGCCGCTGGAAGTCATAATAGGCTTTATGATTACGGGGAGGTTAAAGTCTCGGGCAGCCTTCTTAACCTCCTCAGGGCTGCTAGCATAAGCCCACTCCACCCTTGGAAGGCCAAGCTTGTCGAACATGAGCTTGGTCATGTGGCGGTCCATGCATATGAGGGGGCCGTAGGGGGTGGAGGCAACCCTATATCCAGCCTCAATTCCAAGCTTGCAAACCCTTAAGGTGTCAACCCTTTCAATTTCAAGGTAGATGGCGTGAGGCTCATTAGGGTCTGGAATATGCCTTCTAATGGCTTCCTCAAGCCTATCCCCATTAAGCATGTCGAAAACCTCGTAGGCGTCAGCAACATCCTGAGCTGGGAACCCCTCATACCTGTCGAAGACGACTGTTCGAACTCCCCCGTTTAAGCCTCCAAACATCCTTTTGGCGGCGGTTAGGGCTAGGTCTCCCAACTCCCCTCCACCAACCGAAACGAAAACCGCAGGATTCCTAGGGCTTAAATGCTCAATAGGTGTGAGCCTACGTTCGAACTCAGCCTTAAAGGCTTCAGCCTCCTCTAAAAACTTGAGCCTGGCCTCTGTTGGGCTTTCCGTCAAGCCTCCCCCCTATAATTCTACCCAACCAAACCCTATTAGAACTTTAACTGCTGGAAGGGCAATACTTGGTGAGGGGGCAAACCTTACACCTACCCTTCCTGCAGTAGTCCCTGCCAAGCCTGAGTAGGGCAACCCTAAAGTCTGCAAGCCCACCCCTCAAACCGCTCTTCTCCCAAGCCTTAGCTATGTCGGTTAAAACTTGTTTAAGCTCCTTTCTCCCCTCCCCCTTCACACCCGTGATTTCAAGCTTTCTGGCGGCTAGGGCTTCATAGCTTGAGGGTAGGGGCTCAGCCTTGGGCAGGATTTCGGAGGCTTCCCTAAAGAAGATTTGGAGGGTGGCCTGCCCTATACCTTTAGCAAGCCCTTTAAGCTTCTCCTCAAGGTCGAGGCTGTCTGAGGCTTCACCATGCAGCCTTAAGAGGCTTCCACCATAAAGCCTTTCAAGGTTTCCAGCCATCTCCAAAAGCTTGTCTGCTGTTTTAAAGTCGTAGCGGGTGTAGCCTCCAGCATCTAAAATTTCAACCAGCCTATCCCAGCCTGCCTCCAAAAGCCTTCTAGGCGTGGTAAGCCCCTCAGCCTGGAAGAGCTTGAAGGTTTTCTCAGCTGTCCGCTCGAAGATGGGTGCTCCAAAAAGGATGGAGGCGAGAAACCACTGGAAAAGCTGATCTTCACTAGCTGAAGGATTTAGGCCAAGCCTCCCACTATAGGAGCCTCCAAGCTTTTCAACTAGAAGCCTTAAAGCCTCCCTTGGAACAGTCACAAGCCTGCCTCCAAAAGGTTTAGGGGGTGGTGGGCCCTGGGGTTCGACGCTCATACCGGGCTGAGGCTTTCACGGCCTCCCTCAGGCCCGCACCCCTCCAAGCGCTGGGCGTCCGGGCTTAGGTTGCTCCCTCCCGGGCCTAGCCCGTTTCACCCGGCAGCACAGTCCACCCACTCCTACGAGTAGGTGGTCCTGCTCCGCCAGCCCTGGAGGACAGGCCCTCCCAGGGTTTCCGTGAGGCCTCAGCCAGGCTGGGTGCGTCTCAACCCCAGCTTTCGGCCCGCCGTATAGGGGTTTTGCGGTCGAGCCCTGTGAGGGCTCTCAGGGGACCCCTAGCCCCCCGCCTAGGCCCACCACCAAACTAGATTTCGCAGCCTTCAAAAATAAGTTTAAGGTGAAGGCTCCTCCCTAACCCTTCGAAGCCCCAGTAGTCCTCCAAGCAGGATGGCTAAGCCTACGATTACCACGGCAATCCCGGCTAGGTATGGGTAAACCCATTCAGGCTTGAAGATTAGGCTTACCCCAGCCAGTATGACTATGATGCCGAGGATGGTTAACGCTAGGGAGGGGAAGCTTCGGGGGATGGAAAGCGTTAGGGGTGTGGGTTTTACGCCTTTAACCCTGATGAGGCCCATGAGGAGGAAGCCTACACCCATCCCCAAGGCTCCACCAACGTCAGGCCTTCCAAAGATAAGCCCCAAGCCTGCTCCAATAAACATGCCAGGCTACGAAAACCAGGCCTGAGAAGTATCTAACCTCATGGCTAGCCAACTTTCAAGGGAAACTTAGGCCTGGAAGATTTTAAGGTTTAGGATAGGTTTAATAGCGTAGGCTCCCTAACTTCTCCTGAAGCGTTGGGTAGGGGAAGCTTGACAGAGCCTGAGAGGCCAGACAAAATCCTAGTTTTAGATTTCGGAAGCCAGTATGCCCACCTTATAGCGAGAAGGATTAGGGAGCTGAACGTTTACTCTGAGCTTGTCCCCCCAGATATCCCGCCGAGCAGGATTCAGGCCTCCAAGCCTAAAGGACTAATCCTTTCAGGCAGCCCCGCCAGCGTATACAAGCCTGGAGCCCCCCTCTGCAGCCCCGAAATCTTCAAGCTTGGAATTCCCATTCTCGGCATATGCTATGGGCTTCACCTCATAGCTCAAGCCTTTGGGGGGAGCGTTAAACCAGCTGGGAAGAGGGAGTACGGGAAAATAGAGCTCTACATAGATGACCATTCAGACCTTTTTGAGGGGGTGGAATCGCCAACCATCTGCTGGATGAGCCATGGAGACGTAGCCGAACTTCCAGGCGAATTTGAGGTTTTAGCCCACACTGCTAACACCCCTATGGCAGCTGTGAGACACCGCAAACTGAAAATCTACGGGGTTCAATTCCACCCCGAGGTAGCCCACACCCAGAGGGGTTTAGAAATCCTCCGAAACTTCGCCTACAAAATCTGCGGCTGCAAGCCCACTTGGACGATGAAGGCCTTCATAGAGGAGGCTGTTGAATCGATTAGGAGGACGGTTCCCCCGGGGGAGAGGGTTCTCTGCGCCCTCAGCGGAGGCGTAGACTCGACTACCGCAGCCCTCCTGGCCAGTAAGGCTCTAGGTGAAAGACTGCTCTGCGTCTTCGTTAATAATGGCCTCCTCAGGGAGGGTGAACCCGAACAGGTTTTAGAAACCGTGAAGAGGTTTGGGTTAAACCTGGTTTATGTGGATGCTTCAGAACGTTTTCTTTCAAGGCTTAGGGGGGTAGCTGACCCAGAGGAGAAGAGGCGCATAATCGGAGAGGAATTCGTGAAGGTTTTCAGCGAGGTAGCTGAGAAGTATGGCCCCTTCCAGTGGCTTCTCCAGGGAACCCTATACCCGGACGTGATTGAAAGCGCTAGGACGGGAAGCCCAGCCTCGAGAATTAAAACCCACCATAATGTTGCAGGCCTACCAAGCTGGATGAAGTTTAAACTTTTGGAGCCCCTCCGATACCTCTACAAGGATGAGGTTAGGAAGGTGGCTAGGCTGCTAGGCCTCCCAGAGGAGATTGCGGAACGCCACCCCTTCCCAGGTCCAGGCTTAGCCGCCCGAATCATAGGCGAGGTAACGGCTGAGAAGCTTAGGATTTGCAGGGAGGCAAGTCGAATCGTGGAGGAGGAGCTTAAGAAGGCTGGCCTTTACGGTGAGGTTTGGCAGGCCTTCGCCGTGGTGGGCGACGATAAGGCTGTAGGCGTTATGGGTGATGAGAGAAGCCACGGCTACATGGTAACCATCCGGGTGGTGGAATCCATGGATGGAATGACCGCTAACTGGAAGAAGCTCCCCTACGAGGTTTTGGAGCGGATGAGTTCAAGGATAACTAATGAGGTTAGAAATGTAACCTGGGTTAACTACGCTATTTCGAATAAGCCCCCCTCCACCATTGAGCCCTGCTAGAACCGGTAGGCTACACCCTCACCACCCTCGGGGTAGCGCCATAGAATGGCCTCCTCAGGGCAAACGTGATAGCAGGCTCCACACTC
The DNA here is from genome assembly GCA_003662485.1 of Candidatus Hecatellales archaeon. Lineage (GTDB taxonomy): Archaea > Thermoproteota > Bathyarchaeia > Hecatellales > Hecatellaceae > B25. Next base: position 6,807 of record QMYD01000030.1, read on the forward strand.
CAGGCATAGCCCCATACCCCTCCACTCTGCCACTCCACCCCGCATCCTCCAGGAGCCACTTGGGCAAACCTGAACACACCTACCACAGCCCGTACATTTCTCCCTCAAAACCCTGATGTGAATCCTCGTTTTACGTGTACGCTTAACCTTTAAAGCCTCCAGCCTCCTCCACATACTTTTTAACCTTCCACGTTGAATAATTGTTAACCTTAAGGGCTTAAAGCTGTGGTGGCTTTGGAGGCCTTCCTCAGCCAGTATGTTTCTGAGGCCAGGGGGAGCCTTGAAAAGGCTTTGAAAAGGCTTTTCCTAGAGCTTGAAGGCTTAAGCCTTTACCCCCAGGCCGTCTACGCCCTCTCCGGGGGCAAACGTTTGAGGTCTCTGCTGACGTTGCTGGCTGGGGAGGCGGTTGGCGGAAGCCGTGAAGCATTGATTCCCTTGGCTCTCTCCGTTGAACTCATCCACACGGCCACTCTAATTCACGATGACATCATTGATGGGGATGAGGAGCGTAGGGGGAAGCCTACCCTCCACGTAGAGTGGGGGAGTAAGGCTCTCCTCGCAGGCGACCTCCTCTTCACCAAGGCGATAAGCCTAGCAACCCTCTACCCTAAGGAGGTTGTAAGGGTGCTGTCTGAGGCGGCTATGGAAACCTGCGATGGAGAATTCCTAGACGTAACCATGGGGTTTGAAAACTCCTCGGAAGAGGAGGTCCTAGCCAAAGTTAGGTTGAAGTCTGCAGCCCTCTTTAGGGCTGCAAGCCAGTGTGGAGCCATGGCTGGAGGGGGGAGCCCCCAAAAGGTGGAAGCCCTAAAACGTTACGGGGAAAACTTTGGAATAGCCTACCAGCTCTCCGACGACCTTGAGGAGGCGGCTGAAGGCTTCCATAAGGATTTGAAGGCGGGAAGGCTTACGCTCCCATACCTCCACCTCTACCAGCATGGGGGCAGCAGGCTGAGAAGCCTCCTCCTCAAAGCCTTCAGGGGGGCTTCCTTATCCCGGGAGGAGGTTAAGGTTTTAAGTGAGAGCCTCCAAGCCTATGGCTCCCTGGATTACTGCAGGAGGAGGATGGCTTCCTACGTTGCTAGGGCTGTGGAAAGCCTTAAACCGTTGGGGGAAACCCGGTATAGGAGGCTTTTGGAAGCTTTCGCCTACAATTATACGGGCTGCTCTAACGAAACCTTGCAGGTGAGGAGGAATCCCTGGAAAGCCTAAAATCGTCTTGGTGGTTGGCCCCCACAAGTCTGGGAAAACCAGAACCATAGAGCTTTTAGCCTCCATGCTTCGGGGGAAGCTGCGTCTAGCCACCATGAAGCACGTGCACGAGTTCGACTACACTTTCGACTTGAAGGGTAAGGATACGTGGAGGCATAGGGAGGCTGGAGCTGAAGCCACCCTAGCCCTAACCGGAAGCGAAATGGTTTTCTTCCAGAGGGTGAACTCGAAGAAGCTTAGCTGGGGTAGGCTGGTTAGGCTGCTGGAGGGCTACGACCTCGTCCTAGCAGAGGGCTTCCGCTTTAAGGCTGCTAGGAGGAGGGATGCCTGGAAGATTGTGACGGCTAGAACCTTTGAGGAGGCCTGCGAGTTTGGGAGGCAGGTTTCACCTATTCTGGCAGTGGCAAGCTGGAATAAGCCTTTAAGGCCTATCTCCCCCAAAACCCCCGTGTTCAAGCTTCCGGAGGAGGGTGAAAGCCTTTTAAGGCTTATCCTTCGCAGGGTTTTAAGGTGGAGGGAGGAGAAGGTAAAGCGTATTCTCGCCGGGGGTGGAGGTGTTACCTGAAAAGCTTCCCGTAGCCTTTCTCGAGGTTAGAGCCTTATCCCACGCCACTGAGGATGAGGAGAAGGTTTACCAGGCCCTTAAAAACGTGGTTACGGGAAGCCTCCTCGAAGAGTCTCCAGCTTCAAGGCGTAAGCTTGAAGGCCACTATGGAAACCCCATAACGCTTCTAACCCTCAAGGTTCGTAGCAAACCCCAGATTAAAAGGATTTTGGCTAACATTTTCAGCGGGCTGTCCGCCCGGGATAGGGGGAAACTCCTAGCCGAGCTTGAGAATAGGATAGATGGGGAGGGAAACCTTTACCTCCGCTTTGACAAGCAGGAGGCTTGCCTGGGCCGCCTCAAGCTTGGAGCTTCAGACCCCATAAGGGTTAGGATTAAACTGTCAATTCCTGCAAGGCAGAGAAGCAGGCTTGTTGAGGCTTGCAGAGAAATGGTGGAAGAATTTAAGGGCGGTAAGGATTGAGGAGGTTTATTGACCTCCAGGTGCACTGGCCTGGAAGCCTTGAGGAGGCTGAACTCCTAGCCAGCCACCTCAGGAAGCTCGGCTTTAAAGCGGTAGCCCTAACCGCTTCCAAGCTTGAGGAGGCTGAGAACAGGCAAACATTGAAAAAGGTTTTCGAGGAGAAGGGTGTTGAAGCTCTTTCAAGGCTTAACCTCAAACCTGAAGGTTCTAGGCAGCTTTTGGAGGCTTTAAGGGCTTGTAGGAGAAGCTTTGAAATTGTTTCGGTGATATGTCTTAGCAAGCAGGTTGCGAGGCAGGCTGCTAAAGACCACAGGGTTGACACACTCCTATTCCCTGGGAGGGCTGTGAGGCTTATGGATGAGGCTGAGGTGGAGCTTGCACGCTCGTCTGGGGTGGCCTTCGAATTTTCCCTTTCCATGCTCCTCAACCTTGAGGGGAGGCTTCCAGGCTACCTTGCGGAGGCTGGGAGAAACGTTAAAAGGGCTTTAAGAAAGGGGATTCGACTAGTTTTCTCTAGTGGAGCCTCAAACATTTATGGCTTAAGGGCGCCTAGAGACTTAGCTGCAACCGTGGAAACCCTGCTGGAGCTGCCTTCAGGCTTCGGCCTACTAACGGTTTCAAAGTTCCCCATGGAAATCGTGGAGCGGAATAAGGCTAAGCTTTCAAGAGCCTTCATAGAGCCTGGTGTACGCCTGGTTTTGGGGTGAAAAAGGGGTTATGGTTAGGGTTGGTAGGGGTAAGAGGCGCTACCTACTGTTCCACCTCACCACCGAGGGGGGTAGGCCTGAAGCCTGGAGGGTGGAAAAAGCCGTATACGAAGCCTACAAAAAGCTTTTCGGGGTTAAGGGGCTTAGCGAAGCTGAGTTAGCCTGGATAAGCTATGAGGAAAACTCGGGATTTGGAATTTTGAGGTGCAGCCACAGGGCGGTGGCAAGGGTTAGGACAGCTTTAACGCTGATCGACGAGCTGGATGGGAGAAAAGCGAGGATATGTACCGTCAGGGTTTCGGGAACTGGGAAGACCTTGAAGAAAACCCTCAGCCAGATGAAGTCTTCCTAAGCTTCAT
>QMYD01000031.1 GCA_003662485.1 Candidatus Hecatellales archaeon
ACCTTAAAGTTCACCCCCTCTACGGGGAGCCTTGCATCCCAGCTGGGAGGACTGAAATCCTTAGTAGGCTTGACGGGGAAACCGGAAACCCCTGGTGGGATGGGAAATCCTACGTTCGAATCCTCCAAGCCCTCAGGCTTGCAGCCCTCCTCCACGATGTCGGCCATGCACCCTTCTGCCACACCTTTGAGGATGCCTGCAACGAGCTGGCTGAGAGGCTTGGAGACCCCACCCTAAGGTTCAGCCACGAGGAGATGGGAGCTCGCATAGTCTCGGAGAGGCTGGCCTCCACCATAGAGCGAGGCGGCTTGGAGGCTGAAGAGGTTCTCGACATTATGAGGAGTGGGGGGAGGGCTCCACCCTTCCTCCACGAAATCTTAGACGGCCCCTACGATGTAGACAAGCTTGACTACCTGAACAGGGACTCCTACCATGCTGGAACCTTGGAATATGGCTCCGTAGACCATGAGCGGATCATCGACGGCTTCAGGGTGAAGGATTGGAGGCTGCTAATCTCCAAGCCTGCGGTGGGAGCGCTCCTAGACAGCTTCATAGCCCTCCAGCACATGTACGCCAACGTATACTATCATCGAACCTCAAGAATATTCGAGTTCATGATTTACGATGCCCTCTCCCTACTACCCGAATTCTTAAGAAGCATTATTTCAAGCCCAAGCGAGCTTCTAAACTATGATGATTTAACGATGATAGCAGAGGTGAAGCATAGGAGGGGGCTTAAGAACGGTGACAGGTGTGAGGAGGCCTACCAGATTTTTAAGGACGTCCTCGACAGGCGTAAGCGTTATGTGGCTGTTTACGAGCGTAGGCTTTCCCTCCGAACGGTGAGCAGGAGGGAAGCTGAACTTGAAAGGCTTAAGAGAAGCCTTGAAGAGGAGGGGGAAGAGTTAAACCTTAAAGTCGATTATAGGGCGAGGATTAGGCCCATAGGCGTAGACCTCACCAAGCTTTTAACCCTCCTAGACTCACCAATCATCGTGGATGAGGAGGAGGGGGAAACCCTAAGCCTTAAAGAGTTTTCCAAAGCCTCCTATAGGACGCTTTCCCGCTACCAAATACTCTTCCACATTTTCGCAGACAGGGGTAAGGCTAGGAGTGGAAACTACGATGAACTGCTCTCCAAGGTTAGGAGGGAGGTTGAAGCCGAGCTTTCTAGGATGGAGGCTGAAGAGGGGGAGGAATAGGGCTGAGGCTTCCAAGGCTTATGCTTGGAACCTCCCCCCTCATTGGGGCAGGCCAGTTCGGCCTAAAATCCCTCGAATACTATAGGCGCTTCTACCTTAAGCCCGAAAACATTGCCCGGCTTTACAGGGAAGCCTACGACCTCGGAATCCAAAGCCTCCAACTCGTGGTAACCAAGCCAACGGTTGAAGCCTTGGAGGAGGCTGGGAGAGACTTCTACCTGGCTGCCTCCATCTACGGGAACTTCGAGGAGAACCTGAAGCTTATCGAGAAGTTTAACCCCCAATTGGTTGCCGTCCACGCTGAGATTGCTGATAGCCTAAACCTTCCAAGGATTAGGGAATGCTTGGAGGCTGTGGAGGCTTTGGGAGCTATCCCCGCAGCTGCAACCCACCAGCCAGGTGAAACCATACCACGCCTTGACAGGCTGGGCATGGTTAAGGTTTACCTTGCACCCCTAAACAGGCTTGGAGCCTACATGGAGCCAAGCCCAGAGCTAACCCTCAAAGCCCTAAAGGAAACTCCTGCAAGCATTGTGGCTATTAAGCCCCTAGCAGCTGGAAGGCTTAAGCCTCTTGAAGCCCTCGAATACGTTTACGGGTTTGCGGAGTCGGCTAGTGTAGGCTTAACCTCCAAGCGGGAAATCCTCGAGGTTCTTGAAGCCTTGGAAAGGCTTGGCTTAAGTCCTAGTTAGCCCTTCCCGGAGAAGCCTCTCCACGGCTTCAACCTTCTCCTCCATACCCTTCCTTTTCCGGTCCCTTCGGTCATCCACCTTCACAGTGGTTATAAGCCTAACTGCTCCAGCCTTGAAGACGGCTTCATGGGCTGCTTCAGCCACCCTGAAGGCTTCACCAATACTGGAGGCCTCATAAACGGTAGACATGGCGGTAACCTGATATTTAACCCCAAGCCTCTCCAACTCCTTAACGGCTGCAGCTATAAGCCTTCCAACACTTACACCAGAGCCGAGAGGCACAATGGATAGTTCAACCACCACAACCATGCCTGACACCTGAAAAACATATCTGCATTTGGTGAAAGATAAAGGGTTTGAAAGGGGTTGGCTGGAAGAGAGTTCTGGAGTAGGATGGCTGAGGGCTACGATGAATGGTTCAGGGTTGAGGCTGGCCCCCTAATCTATGAGGCTGAAGCCTCCGCCCTAAGGCGGATGGCTGAAGAGCTAAAGCCAGGCCTCATGCTGGATGTGGGCTGCGGCACAGGGCTTTTCAGCCAAGTTTTCAGGGAGCTGGGCTGGAGGGTTCTGGGTGTAGACTACGCTCTCGGAATGGTTTCGAGGGCTTCAGCCAGGGGCTTAGAGGTTGTCCTAGCCGACGGCCTCCACCTACCCTTTAGGCCTAGCCTCTTCGACTCCGTCCTCCTCTTCACCGTGCTGGAGTTCTTATCCTCCGAGGAGGAGGCTTTAAAAGAGGTTTGCAGGGTGCTTAAGCCTGGTGGAAGCCTAATCCTAGGTGTTCACAACAGGGTTAACCCCTGGAACCTTTACAGGAGGTTTAAGGCTGGAAGAAAATCCTCCTCAGCTTACAAGAATGTAAGATTTTACGGCCCGTTAGGCTTGAAGGAGAAGCTTGAAAGGTTCTCCCTTAAACCCTGTAAGTCTACCTCGGTGGTCTTCCACCCGAAAACGTTGAGGTTGGAGAGGTGGCTTAGGAGGCTAGGCTTAGAAGCTGGATGGTTCGGCTCCATCCTCCTCCTTAGAGCGGTTAAAGTCCACCCTTAAACCTCTCAGCCGCAGCCTTCAAGCATTCAACGCCTGGAAGCTTCTTCCCCATCACGTATTCGAGGAAGGCTCCCCCAGCAATACTCACATAATCGAATTTTTCAGCTAAACCAAACATTCTTAGGGCTGAGACGGTGTGGCCTCCGCTGGCTACGGAGAAGGCCTTAGACTCGGCTACAGCCTTAAAGACTTCTAGGGTTCCCTTGGCGAAGGCTTCCTCCTCGTATACGCCTAGGGGGCCCATAACGAAGATGGTTTCAGCCCCCCTAACGATTTCAACATAGCGATTTATGGTTTCCGAGCCTATGTCGTAGATGGGGTGGGGTGAAGGGAGTTCTGAAACCTTTAGCTCCACCCGGCTTCCATCCTCCGCCTTCACGGCTACGTCTGAAGGAACCTCCACCCTTCCAGGGTTCCTCTTCAAAACCTCCCCCATCCATTGGGTATGCTCTAGAAGCTTCCGCTTCCTGAGTATGGCTAGGCTGGCCTCACCCAGGTTTACTCCGCTAGCATAGAGGAGGAGGTTTCCAGCTAGACCTCCCGTGAGCAGCTTATCCACGCCCTTGGAGAGGAGGAACTCCACGAACTCAGAACCCTTCTCCACCTTTGAGCCGCCTAGGAGGCAGATGAAGGGCTTCTTAACCTCCTTGGTAATCTTCTCCATTACGCTTAGCTCAGCCTCCATAACCCTCCCAGCTATGGTTGGGAGAACCTCTGAGAAGCCCACCACAGAGGCGTGGCTCCTATGGGCTACGGAGAAGCCGTCTAAGACGAAGAGGTCGGCTAGGGCTGCCAGCTTCCTCACAAGCTCGCCTTGAGCATGCTCGCTTGGGCTTTTGGAAACAGCCTCCTCTGGGTGGAATCGAACGTTCTCAAGGAGGAGGATTTCACCTGGCTTAAGGCTTCTCACAGCTTCGGAAACCTTTTCGCCAACCACCTCGTCCACATATTTTACTGGGCGGCCGAGGATTCTAGCCAAGGTTTCAGCATGGCTCCTTAAGGGTACGAAGTCCGGGTCTCCCCTCCGCCCTTGATGGGCTAAAACCACAACCTTAGCTCCAAGGTCTGAAAGCTCCTTCAAGGTTTTGGCGTGAAGCCTTATCCTGGTGTCGCTTTGGATTTTACCGGTTTCAGGGTCTACGGGCGAGTTTATGTCCACCCTTACGAGAACGGTTTTACCTGAAACGTTTACGTCCTCCAGTGTTAGGTAGGGCTGCCTCAAGCCTAGCCAGCCCTCGTGAAGAAGCTCTCCTTAACCCCAAGCGTCCGGTCGGTTAGATCCATGGATTTAGCTGGATCCGACTCCAGCTCGGTTAAAGCCCGGATGGCGTCAATGTTTTCAGGAACCACGATGGCGAGGTTGTGCACCTGGTAGACGAGGTATATTTCATCTCTGCTGGTTGAGAGTATGTCCCTCCAAACGGCTACCTCCCACATGTCCCCCATAGGCCTGCCAAGCATCTTCATGAGCTCCATGACGGAGGCAAGGTCTACGAGGCCGTCGGCGGTGTCTACGAAGCAAACCCTCCTCGCCTTATCTAGGACGGTTAAAACCTCCTCCTTCGAAACATTTCTCGGAGCCTTCACCACGGCGAAGTGCATGTGGCTAATGGTGTAGGGACCCTTAGCCGCAATGGTGGTTATGGGTAGGTCTGGAATCACTGTTTGGGCATCCGGCCCCTGATGGCTTGGAATATGGACTTCCGGAACCATGGTGTCTAAGGTTGCTCTTGAATGCGCCTTCCAAGGGTCGGTTGTACGCCTGGCTAGGATGGCCCAAGCCCGCTCCACAAGGCCTGCCCTATGGAGGCTTCCAATAACCCTGCATATCCCCGTAGTGTTGCAGGAAACCACCCTTGTAAACTGCCTGCCCAAAGCCGTCTCATAGTTCATCTCCGCCACGAAGGAGTGGCCGGCCAACTCGTGCTTTTCTCCACCCTGGAAGATGGCTTTTACCCCAGCCTTCTCGTAAACGGCCTTCATTCTAGCTCCTATCCCGGCTGGGGTTGCATCGATAACCACGTCCACCTCCTTTAAGAGGTCGTCCAGTGTTCCAGCCAGCGTTATTCCAGCCTTAGACATTTCGTCAAGCCTCTCCGGGGGTGAAGCATAAATTTCATAGCCTTTCTCGTAGGCTGCCTTAATCCTGTAGTCCACCACGGCGTCTGCAACCCCGATAAGCTTCATGTCAGGCTGGAGGGAGACGGCGTCAGCGCATCGGCATCCAATCATCCCATAACCCACGATTCCAACCCTAACCTTAGCCTTCACCATGCTTCCCTCCACTCCAAAAAGCGAGATAAGGCAAAAAAGTATTCACATTAAAACTATATTAATTGTTTTAGCTAAGGCTTGGTAACTTTTAAAACGTTTAACGGTTAAACATAGAACATGGAGAAGAGGAGGCGTAAGGAGTTTTTCGTGGGGGTAAGGCTTACGGAGGAGCAGAGGAAACTCTTAAATAGAATCCAGGAAAACGCAGGCCTAAGCAAGACGGAAATCCTCTTAAGGGGCTTGGAGCTTCTAAGCGAATACTATTCGCTTGGCTTGGATAAGCCCACGCTAAGCATGGAGTTAAAGAGGCTTGAGGAGGAAGCCCTACGCCACGCAGAAGCGTTAAAGCGGATAAGGAGGAGGGAGGAAGCCCTAAAGGAGATTGTCAGGGAGCTCCGAGACATAGACAGGATCGTGGACAAGTATGGGGGTGATCCTTCAGCCCTAATCCAGATACTCCTCGACATCCAAGCCAAATACCACTGGATTTCTAAGCCAGCCCTCATCTGGGTTTCTGAAAGGCTTGGCATACCGCTTTCACGCATCTACCAGATCGCCACCTTCTATAAGGCCTTCAGCCTTACACCTCAAGGCCGCCACAGGGTTAGGGTATGCCTCGGCACAGCATGCCATGTGCGTGGTGGACCTCAAATCATGGAGGCTGCGGAGAGGCTGCTGGGCATAAGGGATGGTGAGGTAACCCCTGACGGAAGATTCACCCTTGAAAGGGTTAACTGTCTTGGCTGCTGCGCCCTCGGCCCCGTTGTCGTGGTAGACAACGACTACTATGGGGGCGTGAAACCAGGCGACTTAGAGAAAATCCTCTCAAAATACGAGTAGGAGGAAGTGAAAGGTGAAAGTGCGTTCACCCGAAGACTTAGAAAAGCTGAGAAGGGAGATTTTGGCGAGGAAGAAGCCTGATAGGCCTGTGATAGCCGTATGCGTAAGCACTGGCTGTAGTGCTCTCGGAGCACGCAGGGTGGTGGAGGCCCTAAGAGAGGAACTCAAAAAGCATGGACTGGAGGATAAGGTGGAAATCAAGGAGACGGGGTGCATGGGTTTCTGCGAACTCGGCCCAAGACTGATAATCTACCCGCAGGAAATACCCTACTTCAAGGTTAAGCCTGAAGACGCCTCTGAAATCGTTGAAAAAACCATTCTTAAGGGAGAACCCGTTGAGAAACTCTTCTACACCGACCCTGCCACAGGAGAGAAAATTAGGAAGTTGGAGGAAATCCCCTTCTACAAGTATCAGGTTAGATTGCTTCTTGAAAATAACGCCAAAATAGACCCGAAAAACATTGAAGACTATATTGCGCTTGGAGGCTATAAGGCGCTGGCTAAAGCCCTCACCCAGATGACGCCTGAGCAGGTGTTAGAAGAGGTTAAGAAGGCGAACCTTAGAGGGCGTGGGGGCGGAGGCTTCCCAGCTGGAGTAAAATGGGAGACCACGAAGAATGCTCCAGGCGAGCCTAAATACGTTATCGTGAACTGTGATGAGGGTGATCCAGGAGCCTTCATGGACCGAACTCTTATGGAGGGGAACCCGCACAGCGTTCTCGAAGGCTTAATTATTGGAGCTTACGCCATTGGAGCGAAGGAAGGCTTCATCTACGTGAGAGAGGAGTATCCCACCGCCGTGGAGAACATAGCCACCGCCATCAGGCAGGCTGAGGAATACGGCTTTCTAGGCGAAAACATCATGGGGTCAGGCTTCAGCTTTAGGGTTAAAATTCACCGTGGAGCTGGAGCCTTTGTTTCAGGAGAATCCAGCGCCCTCATGTCGGCTATTGAAGGTAAGGTAGGTGAACCTAGACCTAAGTATATTCACACCGCTGTTAGGGGAATCTGGAATAAGCCAAGCTGCCTAAATAACGTGGAAACTTGGGCTAATGTCCCCCTGATTATCCTGAAGGGGGCAGACTGGTTTAAGAGCATAGGTACCGCTGGAAGTAGTGGAACCAAAATCTTCTCGCTAGTAGGCAAGGTGAACAATACGGGGCTGGTGGAGGTTCCCATGGGGATAACGCTTAGAGACCTTATCTACAAGATTGGAGGGGGAATCCGTGGGGGGAAGCGGTTTAAAGCCGTCCAGACGGGGGGCCCCTCAGGAGGCTTCATCCCCGAAAAATACTTGGATCTACCCGTGGACTTTGACGAGCTTACCAAGGTTGGCTCGATGATGGGCTCCGGCGGAATGATCGTCATGGATGAGGACACCTGCATCGTGGATGTAACCCGCTACTACATAGACTTCCTCTCAAGCGAATCCTGTGGGAAATGCGTCCCCTGCAGGGAAGGCCTCAAACAGGCCCTAAACATCCTGAACAGGATCTGCAATGGGCAGGGGAAAGCTGAAGACCTTGAAACCCTTGAAGACTTGTGCGAGGTGCTTCGGGCAGCCTCCCTCTGCGCCCTCGGAACCACAGCAGCCAACCCCATAGCCACCTCCCTAAAATACTTCAGAGACGAGTATGAGGCGCATATCTTCGAGCAGCGCTGCCCAGCCAAGGTTTGTAAGGCCCTAACCGCCTACTATATTAATCCTGAGAAGTGTCAGGCTTGCATGATCTGCCTTCGAAACTGCCCGGTTAAGGCCATCTCAGGCGAGAAGGACATCGTCCACGTGATCGACCAGGAGAAGTGCATCCGCTGTGGAGTATGCTTCCAAGTCTGCCCCTTCAACTCCGTGGAGAAGTATTCTCCTCCAACCCCGCCTCCAGCCCGCTACGGAATAAAGGTTAAACGAGTGAAGAAGGGTGAGAAGGGGGGAGCCTAATGAGCCGGAAGGTTAGGCTTGAAATCGATGGAAAGCAGGTTGAGGCTGAGGAGGGTATGACCATCCTCCAGGCGGCTAGGAAGGCTGGAATAGAAATTCCAACCCTATGCTACAATGACCAGCTTGAGCCCTACGGGGCCTGTCGAATCTGCACTGTTGAAATAATCAAGGATGGGAGAAAACGGTATGTGGTCTCCTGCGTCTACCCCGTGGAGGAAGGCTTAAAAGTGCGAACGGACAGCGAGGAAATCAGGAAGATTAGGAAAACGCTCCTAGAGCTCATGCTCCCCCTAGCTCCAGCAAGCGGCCCCCTAAAGGAGTTAGCCGAAAAATATGGGGCTAGGGCTAACCGCTTCCAAGCAGAGCCAACAGCCTGCATCCTCTGCGGCCTATGCGTCCGCTACTGCGCTGAGGTGAAGAAGGCGAATGCCATATGCTTCATTGGTAGGGGGACGGAAAGGCAGGTAGCCTTCGTCCCCGAGGTTGCACCCTACGAGTGCCCCTCCTGCAGGCAGTGCTACAGCCTATGCCCAGGAGGAAAAATCGTGGAAGCTGAAAGCCAAGGCCTCCTATCCATGCCCATAACCCAAAAGGTAGCAAGAAAACCCTGACAGCCATTTTCTTCCACTTTACTTTGTTTAAGTGATTAGGCTGGTTGTTGAAGTTTTAAGTATCAGGGGTGATACCTAGGTATCAGGGGTGATACTTGCTTTTCGATCCAAGACCCAAACAGGAGAAAAGAGACCTCTTTGGCAGGGAAAGGGAGCTGAACAGGCTTTTGGCAGCTATGGGTTCGAGGTGCCCTCTAATCCTCCTCCTCGGAGTTAGAAGGATTGGTAAAACCTCCCTTCTCAAGGTTGCCTTAAAGGAGGCTGGGCAGCCCTACATCTACCTTGACCTGAGAATTCTAGAGGAGGAAGGCTACTCTAGGGTAGCCCTCTATAGGCTGCTCTCCGAAGAGTTAAGCCGCCTCCATTCAGCCTGGAAAAGGCTTGGAGAATTCGTTAGGAAGGTGAGAGGCGTTGAGATAGCCGGGGTGAGAATAGAGCTGGACTGGGGAAGCCGGGGACTAATGCTTTCATCTCTTCTCAAAGCCCTAAACGAGTGGGTTGAAAGGGAGAAGAAGTCATCCTACCTTACCCTAGCCTTAGACGAAGCCCAGCTCCTAAGAAACATGGTTGGGGGGAAGGGGAGAATAGACTTTCGAAGCCTTCTCGCCTACTCCTACGACAACCTTCCAAACCTAAAATTCATTTTAACGGGTTCAGAGGTAGGCTTGCTAATGGATTTTGTTGGAGCTGAGAATCCAGCCAGCCCCCTCTATGGAAGGTATAGGGAGGAAATAGTCTTAGAGGGCTTTGACGATGAGACAGCTCTATCCTTCCTTGAGAAGGGATTCAGGGAGCAAAAGCTTAAGGTTGAAAGGGAGCTTTTAGAGGAAGCCGTTAGAAGGCTTGACGGCGTTGTGGGCTGGCTAGCCTACTACGGCTATAGGGTTTCCCAGGAAAGGAAGCCAAACGGGCAGCTGCTCAACGCAATCTTCGAGGAAGCTAAGGCCATGGCCTCCAAGGAGCTAGAAAAAATTTTCCAGAGGTCCAGATATTACAGGCTTGTGTTGAGGGCGCTGGGAATGGGTGAAGGCAGCTGGGCAAGCATTAAGAGGAGCGTTGAGGCTTGGACTGGAAAACCGGTAGGCAATGCCCAGATAACAAGACTGCTTGAAAACCTAGTGAAGCTTGGAATAATCCGTAGGGGAGACCATGGCTACCAAATAGTGGATCCCATCATCCGGGAGGCAGCCAAACACTATTAGGACTCTAGGAGGCTTCAGCTGGAATGTAGTAGTATTCGCCTATCTCCTTCTGGTATCGGTCAAGTTTTGAACCCTCCTTATTCACTCTCGGCCTTCCCGTCTGGGGATCCCTCCTAAAGGTTACTTCGAGACTTGCGAGGAAACTGTTCATTCCCTCCCTGAGCTGGAGGGGGCTGCTTGCCTCACCCCTCCTACTAGGCTCCCCAAGGAAGACCATAAGCCTATTAGCCGTGAAATCCTGAACCACG
>QMYD01000032.1 GCA_003662485.1 Candidatus Hecatellales archaeon
CTCTGGAAGTATGTAAAATCCCTGTCTATTGGGGGGCTTGTTAACACAAAGTTTTCGGGTAGGGGTCTTAGGGGTCGAACAACCCTGATAGGGCTTCCAGCCCCCGCAAGCCTCATAAGAAGCTATTTGGAGGAGGTTTTGGCAGGCTAGGCTCCAAAGCGTCTCTTACGCTGCTGATAGATGCGTATAGCCCTGTAAAGGTCCTTCTTCTCGAAGCTAGGCCAGTAAACGTCGAGGAAGCAGAGTTCGCTGTAGGCTCCCTGCCAGAGGAGGAAGTTGCTAAGCCTTTCCTCCCCAGAGGTTCGAATGATGAGGTCTGGGTGGGGATTAGGGAGAAAACCGGTATAAAGGAATTTTTCAACCACCTCCTCGCTTAGCTGGTCGGGGGTAAGCCTCCCCTCCCTAACCTCCTCAGCTATCCGCTTTAGGGCATCCACGATTTCAGCTCTACCCCCATAGGCTATGGCCAGGTTAAGGTAGCGCTTATCATAGTTCTTAGTGGCTTCCTCAACCCTTCTAACTGCTTCCCTAATTTCCTCTGGGAGGAGGTCGATTCTCCCAATAACCTTCACCCTAACCTCGCTCTCATGGATGCGTCTGTCCACCGCCAGCTTCTCCAAGTAGCTCTTAATAATATCCATGAGGTGTTGAACCTCCTCCCGGGGTCTCCTAAAATTCTCCGTGGAGAAAACGTAGAGGGTTATGGTTTTCAACCCTTCAAGCTCCCTACACCACTCAAAGAATTCCTCAGCCTTTTTCGCCCCCTCCAAATGCCCATCGAAACTATATTTTCCTCGGGAGGCAGCCCACCTCCTATTCCCATCCAAAATAACAGCGATATGGCTTGGAATTTCTCCACCCCTTATCTGGCTTTTCAAAACCCACTCGTAAAGGCGGATAACCAGCCTATTCGAAGCGAAAAAACATATAAGCTTCTGGAAGGCGGAGACAATCAGCCTCAAACTCACAGCCTCCACACGCCTAAAATAGCCCAAGTAAACCCGGTGGAAGCCAGCCTACCGTAGAGTATTTTCCACCCATAAACGTCTTCCAAAGCTAACCCTCAAAGTTTGCCAGAGCCAGGATACTCTTGCTCCACGCAAAAGTTAGGCTTTTCGCCCTTAAAAGATTTTATTTCAAACTTCTTGAATAAACGGAAAATCTGTAAATTTTTGACGATTTAGTTTAACCTCGTAAAATGTTAGATGAGCCCCCTCGACATTAAAAGTTTGAATTCTTCGAGGGTGAGCTTCTTCTTTTTACCCTGCTTGTAGGCTTCCTTCAACTCTTCTACAAGCTTTTCAATAGCCTCTAACTCTCTTGAACGCCTGAATTCCCTTAGGCTCCCCTTAAGGCTTCTCTGCCTGTTCAAGGCTTCAATTATCCGGCTGTGAAGCCTGTCAGCCTGAACCTTAGCGTTGGTGAACTTCTGGTAGGCTTCCCTTGCCCCCCTTTCAGCCTCCTCAAGCCTCCTCGACTTCTCCTCAATAGAGGAAAGCTTCTCCCTAAGCTGACTGTAGACCTCGTCCAGCTGGCTTCTAATCTCGTCAGCCTGATCCTTTAGGGCTTGAAGGTCTTGGAAGTTGCTGTTAAGCTCCTCCACAACGCTTCCAATCTTACCGTGGATGCTAAGCTGCCCTTCCAACGTTTTAATTCGCTCGATAAGCTTCCTCTCCTCCTCCGGGCTGAGGGGGTTCGTCTGAATCTGCCACTCCAACTCCTCGAAAAGTTTTTCCGCCCTTCCCTTTGAAATCGAAATCCTGTTTTTAAGCTCCCTAAGCCTGCCTTTAAGCTCATCCCTTACCCTACGCTTTTCAGCTAGCTGTCTCCTCACATCCTCAAGTTTACCCTTAAGCTCTCTTATCCTCGCTCTAAGCTTGGCTGCCTCATCCTTAAGGCTTCTAAGCTCCCTTTTAAGCTGGCCAGCCTGGTCTACTAGGGCTTCACCCCTCCTAAGCCAGGTTTTAGCCTCCTGGTTAAACCTGTTCCGCTGCTCCCTCAACTCGAGAATTTCAAGGCTTAAATCCTCTATTTCCCTCATTAGGGCTTCAACGTTCTCTGGCTCACCCTTCATTTCGGTTCTATCCTTAATTTCATTGAGGCTTTAAACCTATTCCTCCTGCTCCCCTCTGCTGAGAACACGCTGGATGGCTGCGTGAACATTAAGGAAGTTGGTGAAATACTTGGCTGAGCAGGCTATTGTTGAGAAGTCTAGCCTAAGCTTTCCCACAGCCTTGAAAAGGTCTCCGGCTAGGAGTGAAGCTCCACCCCCAGGCTGACCTGCTAAAGCCTCCCTCAGCAGGGCTGGACTCCTAGACCAGCCCAAAATACGCTTCACCACCCCTTCTTCGAGCAGGTCTATCTTGGTGAGGAGGTTCACTTGGGGAAGCGTGAAGCGTAGGTGTACAGCTGAGGCGAGGAAAAGCGTTGAAACATAGTTGAAGGGGTCAGCGCAGAAGGGTCCATCGAAAAGATATAAAACCATTTTGCCTTCGAGTTTCAGCTCCCTAGCCAAATAGGGGCCTGCAACTCTGAAGGCGAAGAGCTCCATTTGGCCTGGTGTGTCGAAGAGCACGTATTTGGGGGCTAAACTCTGCAGTTCCTCGTTTATCTCCCCAGCCTGCTGGGCGAGGAGGTCTGAGGCCATTACCAAGGCGCCGTTGGGGCCAAGCCCATAATCCCTCATAAGCTTCTCCACGGAGATGCGGTCTCTAACGTCTAGGGCAGGCTTGTAGGGTAGGTTTAAAACGCCTGGGTCTAGGTTTACCATGCAGGCGTCCTCACCCTGCCTAGCCAGACACTCAGCCAGGCTTGCAGCCATTAACGTTTTACCCGAGCCAGCTGTTCCCAGCAGGAAGATGCCGTGCAAGGCTTTTAGAGCCTCTTCACCCTACCCCCAAGCCTGAGGGCTTCACCTTCAAGCCATTGGAGGGCTTCCCTAATCTTCTCCTCAGCCTCCTCAAGGCTTCTAGCATAGGCTGAGAGGTGAAGCTCGATCTTGGAGGCTGCCTCCTCCCCCTTGGGGTGAGACTTAACATAGACCTCTGGAAACCTTTCTACGGCTTTGTCTATGGTTGGGGAGAGATCTGGCTCAGGTATTCCCTCAACTAGGAGGCTTCCCTCCGCATACTTTAAATCAGACCTTTCAGCCATAAGCTTGGCTACGTGAAGGTTGAAGATAGCCTTCATCTCGGAGGGAACTCCTGGAAGGCAGATAACCGTTGTTCCCCCAGCCTTAATCAGAACTCCTGGAGCTGTGCCCACAGGATTTGAGAGGGGTATGGCGCCCTCAGGGAGGGTTGCCATTTTCTCCCTTTCAGGGGTGAGCCAGGGTCTCTTCAAAACCCCTAGTTCAGCTAGCTGGCGAACCTTCTCCTCCACCATCCTCAAGGCTTCAGGGTTAAGCCTTAAAGGCTGGTTTAGGGCTTGGGCCACCCCCTGAAGGGTTTTATCGTCGTAGGTTGGACCTAAGCCTCCAACGGTTAGGAGGAAGTCAGGCCTCCTCGCCAGAGCCTCCCTAACAACCTCGGAAATCTCCTCAAGCTCGTCTGGGGTTTGGGTAACCCTTCGAAGCCTCCCTCCAAGCTTGGTGATCTGCTGGGCAAGCCAATTCGAGTTTGTATCGCAGGTTTTACCTATGAGAAGCTCGTTTCCAACTGCCACTATCTCAACGGTGAAGCTCTTCAGGTTTAACCCCCCAACCTACTTTTTGGAAAGCCACCATCGCAGGTATTCTCTACGCCTCTGCCTCCGCTCCTCCTGCTCGTCCACGGGGAGGTTACGCTTCCTCGCCTCCACCAACTCCATGTAGGTGAGGGTTAAACCGCAACTCTTACAAGTATACATTTTAATTTTGGGGTCGTAGACTGTTTCCCCACCACATTCAGGGCAGTACTCCATCCTCTCCGCCCCGAAACCAGCGCCAAGATGGAAAAGCCTAACTCCCATATAGGGTTTACCTTGCAAACCTTGATATGAAGGCTGAACGATGAAACTAGCATCCTTGAAGAGGATATGGCCAGCCCTCCTAATCCTCACCATCACCCTCTCAGCCTTCGCCTTAGGCTTCACCCTAGCCAGAAGCCAGCCAACCCCAGAGGAAAGCTACCAGAGGCTTGCCTCTGAAATCATGGGAGAACTCTCCAAGCTTAGAGGCCTCAACCCGCCTGAAAGCTTTCAGGTGAGGGTTGTCTCCTCAGCCTGGGTTAAGGAGCAATGGGGGAAGCCGAAGGCCTTAGAGGAACCCCTAGAATGGAAGATTTATAAGGCGGTGCTGCTGGTTCCCCGAGAAGCCTCCTACGCCGATTTCGAAAAGGAGTGGGCTGGATGCATCCTAGCAGCCTCCTCAGGTGAAACCCTCTACATCGTGTCCGATATGGTTGAGGGGGTTAGCGAGAAAGCCCTTAAGAGAACCTTAGCCCACGAGTCCACCCACATCCTCCAATACGTAAACTTCAAGGTTGAATGGCCTAAGGTTTACGATGGGAGGCAGGCTTTAAGCGCCCTCGTGGAGGGGGATGCAGACCTCTCAGCCGACATGCTACTGGAGGCTGAAGGCTTCAAGCCTCCGGAGAGGCAGGCTTACAAGCCTGAAAGGCTGGGCTATAGGGAGGCCCTAACCCTCCTAAAACTCTTCCCCTACCAGTATGGGGAGGCCTTCGCAGCCTACCTCCACGAGAAGGGGGGATGGAAACTCCTCGATAAGGCCTATGCTAGACCCCCAACCACCACCGAGCAGATCCTACACCCCGAAAAATATCTTCAGGGAGAAGGCTTCGAGAAGCCTGAACTTCCACGGGTTGAAGGCGAATGGGAGCTTCAAGGCGAGGAAAGGCTTGGCGAATACTTTATCTACGTTTGGCTGGCCAAATGGGTGGGCTATGGTGAGGCTTGGAGGGCGGCTGAAGGCTGGAACGGCGACAGAGCAGCCTACTATAAGGCGGATGAAGACTTTCTCCTCATCTGGGCAACTAGGTGGGACAGCAAAACCGATGCGGAAGAATTTTTGAAAGCCGTGGGTGAAATGCTTTCGAGGGCTGGAGGCGTAAAGGTGAACAGCCTCTGGAAGATTGAGCAAACCTATGTAGCGGTGGAGGCTTGGGGGGAGGCTGTAAACCTCTATTTTTCCAGCAGCCCCAAAGCCTTAGGGAAGACAATTTACCCACGGACGCCATAAGCTAGGCTGGGTGTAAGGTTGGAGGTTGAAGCCCTACTCTACGAGAAGCTTAATAGAGGCATTACCAGGTGCAACGTGTGCCCTAGACGATGCTATATTAAGCCCGGAAGCTTCGGCTTCTGCAAGGCGAGGGAGAACAGGAATGGAACTCTCTACGCTATTAGTTATGGCCGGCTGACCGCAGCCAACGTCGACCCCATAGAGAAGAAGCCCCTCTACCATTTCTGGCCTGGAAGCGCCTCCTACTCCATCTCCTCCTTCGGCTGCTCCTTCACCTGCCCTTGGTGTCAGAACTGGAGTATTTCCCAGCTGGGCTTAAAGGAGTCATACCACTGGGAGGCCTCCCCCGAGGAGGTGGTTGAAGCTGCGAGGAGGTATGGCTGCAGAACCATAGCCTACACGTATAATGAGCCCCTTATCTGGCTTGAATACGTCTTAGACACGGCTAAGCTAGCCTTAAAAAAGGGAATCCAGAATGTGCTGGTAACCAATGGGTACACCACGCCTGAGGCCCTTGAACTCCTAGGCCCCCTCATCCAGGCTGCCAACATCGACATTAAAGCCTTCAACCCAAAATTCTACACGAAGTACTGTAGGGGGAGACTTGAAGACGTGCTTGAAGCCTTGAAAATCATGGCTGAGAAGGGCTGGCACTTGGAGACCACGCTCCTAATAATTCCCGGCCTAAACGATGAGCCAGGCGAGATTAGGGGGCTAGCAGCCTGGATAAGGGAGAACCTTGGAGCTGAAACACCCTTCCACATCAGCCAGTTCTATCCAGCCTACAAAATGAACAGGTTGAAGCCCACACCTGTAGAGTCGCTTGTAGAGGCTAGGAGAGTAGCAAGGCAGGAAGGCTTAAAATACGTTTACCTTGGAAATGTTCCAGGCCATGAAGGTGAAAACACTTATTGCCCCAGCTGCGGCTTCCTCCTTATTAAACGCTGGGGTTTCACCATCCTAGAGTGGAATCTAACTCCTGAAATGTGCTGTCCAAAATGCGGAGAGAAAATTCCGATAAAGGGTGAATATGAGCCCAGCTTCAGAGGCTTCGTTTAGGCTTACGCTGGAGGTAGGTTCAGGGTTTTTATGGCCAGTTTGAGGAGGGTGGAATTTCCTCCAGCCCTCAGATACTCATGCGAGAAACGCCTCAGAATCTTCATGTCGTAGCTGTCTAGGATGGCGTCTACGGGCCTGCTTGCCCCCAGCGAGAAGAGGGTGAAAGTTAAATCCCAAATCCTATAGTTTTCGTTAAAGCTTCGAACGGCTTGCTCCCCATCGATAACATATATGCTCCCATTTTTCACGATGAAGTTTGAGGGTTTGCAGTCTCCGAGGCACCACCCCTCCCCATGGAGGCTTGCGAGGGCTGAGGCTAGGAGGCCAGCAGCCTCCAAAACCTCCATGCTGGAGAGGCTTTCACCCTCAATGAACTCCCTCTCCAAGGTTTTCTCCTCCCAGTCCACCACGTATACCTTAGGAGTCTTAACGGAGCGGTGTTCAGCCTTGAAGAAGGCGTACTCCCTCTTCAACCTCTCGCAGGCTGAAAGCGTGAAGGGGTATAGGGGCTTGAAGGGTAGGGAGAGAAGCCACTTCAAGCCTGGAAGGTCGGAAAACCTTTTAACGACGAGTTTTACCCCCCGCCTCTCCACCACTTCAGCCTGCTCTAAAACCAAGAAGACTTCCTCTCTAAGCCTCTCTAGGCGGGAAGGCTTAAAAAGGGTTAGGGTGCTTAACCCTTAACCACGCCTAAGGGTACGAGCCTTACAACCTTTGTGCCTATTCCAATTTGGTGGGAGACCTCAGCCACCCTGTCCACGTCCTTATAGGCTCCAGGAGCCTCCTCCGCAACTACGGTCATGCTGGCCGCCCTAACCAGGATTCCCCTACCCTCCAGCTCCCTCTTCACTTGGTGGCCTCCAAACTGGCGGGTGGCAGCCTTCCTACTCATATACCTTCCAGCCCCATGGGCGGTGGAGCCGAAGCTTAACTCCATGGATTTAGGTGTGCCTATGAGAATCCAGCTACTAGTTCCCATGGTTCCAGCTATGAGGACAGGCTGGCCTGTAGGCTGGTAGGTTTTGGGTAGGGCTGGATGGCCTGGGGGGAAGGCTCTAGTAGCCCCCTTCCTATGGACGAAAACCTTTCTTCGCTTTCCTTCAACCTCATGCTCCTCAACCTTGCAGATGTTGTGGGCTACGTCGTAGACGAGTTCTAAGCCTAGTTTTTCCGCAGGCTGGCCGAAGGCTTGGCTGAAGGCCTCCCTAACCCAGTGCGTGATGCACTGCCTATTCGTGAAGGCGTAGTTTACAGCTCCAGCCATGGAGCTAAAGTATCCACGGCCTTCAGGGCTGTGGCCTGGAACGCAGGCAAGCTCCCTGTCTGGAAGCGTTATCCCGTAGCGTTTAACCGCCCTATCCATAACCCGAAGGTAGTCGGAGCATATCTGGTGGCCGAAGCCTCTTGAGCCAGTATGGATCATAACGGTTACCTGGCCCTCCTCGTAGATGCCTAAAGCCTTAGCCTTCTCAACGTCGAAAATCTTGTCCACCTTCTGGATTTCGAGGAAGTGGTTTCCACTTCCAAGGGTTCCAAGCTCAGGGGCGCCTCTATTCTTGGCCACTACTGAAATCTTGTCTGGGTCAGCACCCTCCATACAGCCGTATTCTTCGCAGTGCTCCTTATCCTCAGGCCAGCCGTAGCCGTGGTCTAGGGCCCAGTCTATCCCTTCAACGATAACCCTGTCAAGCTCTTGATGGCTAAGCCTAATCTTCCCCTTGCTTCCAAGGCCTGAGGGAACATTCCTAAAGATGGCTTCGAGAAGCTGGCTGAGCTTAGGCCGAACATCACGCTCCGAAAGGTTGGTTCTGAGAAGTCTAACCCCACAGTTTATGTCGTAGCCTACTCCACCCGGACTTATTACGCCCTCATCATAGTCGGTTGCAGCTACACCTCCAATGGGGAACCCATAGCCTTCATGCCCGTCAGGCATGGTTATAGCGTACTTGTAGACGCCCTTAAGGGTGGCCACATTGGCGCATTGGAGAAGCGTCCTATCCGTCTTCATCTTTTCGAGTAAGGTTTGGTCAGCGTAAACCACGCCCGGAACCCTCATGTCCTCACGGTAGCGTGGAATCCTCCAAACGAATTCGGAAACCCTTTCAAGGGGAACCTCCAAGCCTACCCCTCAACCTCCACAAGCCCTAGGCTAAGCTTGCAGAAATAATAGTACTCCGGCCCTTAAGAGCTTTTAAAAATTCAGCTAACCCGGGTTTTAGGCATCCTCCGAATCTCCCAGCCGTCCTCAGCCAGCCACTCCTCAGCCGTAGCCTTAGGATCATACATCCCCATAGAAATTTCCCTTTCTCACGCTAAAAAAGGTAAGTGGAAGCTTAACCTTCCAGAGCCTTTAAGACCTCTACGGTTAGGTTTTCTAGGATTAGCCTACGGCTTTCCGGCTTAACTTCTAGGAGGCTTCCAGCTTTGGCTTTAAGCTTTTCTATGAGGCTGTCCTTCGCCTTGTAATGCACGGTTGCAACTAGGGGCTTACCGCTTTCCATCACCTCTAGAACAGCCTGCCTGAAGGCTTGGGAGTAAAGCTCCATGGGGCCTACCTCATCCACGAAAACCACATCTGCCTCCTTGAGAGCCTGGCGGATGGCCTCCACACCCACCGCCTCCAAGTCCCCAAGGTTTACAATGTACTTCCCGATTCTGGGGCCTCCTCCACTTCCAACCCTAGCCAAAACACCTCTCTCACCTGTGGCTAGGTTGGAAACCTCGAAGCCTATGCGTGTCCCCTCCCTTCTGACTTCCCTAGTTACCATACCCCCAATCCTAAGGCCTCTCCCTTTAAGCCTCTCAGCAACCTCAAGCATGATTGTGGTCTTACCGGAGCCAGGCCTACCCGTAAGCAGGAAAATCCTCCCCAATAGGATGCTCCCTCAAGCCTCTAGAAACCATTGCAGAAAATAATGTTCCCGTTAGGGATAAGGGTTTTAAGAGAGTTTCCTCCTCGATATGGAGGATTGAACGTTTTCGTTCTCGGCCCAGCTGGCTCAGGTAAAAGCCTGCTAACCGGAAATTTCTCCTCCTATTTGGCTAGGGAGGGCTATAGGGTTAGGCTTGTAAACCTTGATCCAGGCGTTTTAAGTCTACCCTATAGGGCGGACTTCGACGTTAGAAAGGTTTTCACCGTTGAGGAGATTATGAGGGAGAAGGGTTTAGGCCCGAATGGAGCCATCCTAGAAGCCATGGAGAGGCTTGCTAACCTAAGTCTTCCAAGCTTTGAGGACGCCGACTACGTGCTATACGATACGCCAGGCCAGCTTGAACCCTTCCTCTTCAGGGAAGCAGGAAGAAGGATTGTGGGAAGCCTTGAAGACTGCTGCTGCCTCTTCCTAGGCGACCTCTCCACCCCACGTAGGAACCTGTTAGGCTTCTACCTCTACGCCCTAACCGCCCGCTACACGCTGGAGGCTGAAACCCTAGCCGTCCTAAATAAGGCCGACCTCCTAACACCCGAGGAGAGGGAGGAAGTGAAAAGGTTTCTTGAGAATCCAACCCCCCTCTTCGAAGCTTCAGCCAGCCTAAAGGATGAAATGGACAGGGAAATCCTAAACGCCTTAAAGGACTTCTTTCCGCCTCAAAGGGTCCCCCTAGTCTCAGCTGAAACGGGTTTAGGCTTCGAAGAGCTTCTAACCCTCCTCTTCGAGGTTAAATGCACCTGCGGAGACCTAACCTGAAAGGGGGGTTGAGGCTTGAAGCTTAAGGGGGTTTCCCTCACCGAGGTTCAGGAGGGCTCCATTCGATTCTACGTTCCAAGCGAGGGCTTGAAAAAGCCTGCAAGGGGGCCTGGAAC
>QMYD01000033.1 GCA_003662485.1 Candidatus Hecatellales archaeon
ATCTTCGAGGGCAGAGGCCTCGAAGGCCTAACAACCAAAGGATTACGATATTTAGGGTAAAGCTCCAAACCTCTCCACCAAAATATCTACTCAAATCTCATACTTAACGGTTCTATTCACCAATATCTAGCAAAGGATAAAAATTTATATTCTTGAACAGAAATCCCCAATTAAGGGAGATGGTTTTGATTGGCCCTCGAGGTTTTAAGAGAAATTCCATCTGAGGTTGAAAGTCGGGGAAACTTTTTCTTCGTCAAGGTTCCACGGGAGAAATACGTTGAGGCTGCGAGGCTTTTAAAGGAGGCTGGGTTTCGAAGGCTACTAACAGTCTCTGCAGTGGACTGGATGGGTGAAAACGGGTTTGAAATCTACTTTTTAGCCTATAATCCCGCTGAAAACCGCTATGTCAAGGTTTCTACGAGAATTCCGAGGGATAAGCCTGAAATCGAAAGCCTTTCAGCCATATGGGGGAACAGCGCCATGCATGAGAGGGAAGCCTGGGAGCTCTTCGGAATAACCTTCCAGGGAAACAGCATGTTGAAGCCTCTCTTCCTCGAGGGCTGGAAGGGACCCCACCCCTTCAGAAAAGACTTCAACTGGAGAAAGTATGCTGAGGAATTCTTAAAGTAGGAGGGATAAAGGTGAGCTTCTTCGCCGAGTTTAAAATGCTAACCGATAAGGCTATGACCTTTAACTTCCCGCCTGAAATGCCTCTCACCGAAGGCTTTAGGGGAAGACATGTGCTGGACATGGAAAAGTGTGTGGGCTGCGGCCTGTGCAAGGAAATCTGCCCGAACCTGGCCATCACCATGGTTGAGAGGGGGGAGGAGAAGCGTAAATACCCGCAGGTTGACTATTCGAAATGCTGCTTCTGCGGCTTATGCGAGGATATCTGCCCAAGGGAGGCTATCAAACTCTCCCACTTCCCCTTCATCGTAGTCTTCAATAGGGATGCCCTCGTCTACCCGCCTGAAAAGCTTGCTGAGCCCCCCAAGCCTGAGCATCCAACCCCGCCTAAGATTAAGGGAATCACCAACTGGGCCATTTCCAGAAGCTTCTGGGTTAACTTCTTCTTCACGGGATGCTGCTTCATTGAGGCTGCCCCCTGGGTTAGCAGCGGCTTCGACATGGAAAGATTTGGAATGCTGGCGAAGGGTTCACCCAGACACTCTGATGTGCTACTTATAGGGGGCTATGTAACCATTAAAACGCTTAGGAGAATCCTCCGCATCTATGAGCAGATGCCACGCCCCAAATACGTGATAACGCTTGGATGCTGCCCGGTTAATGGGGGAACCTACTGGGACAGCTACAACACGATTAAGAACCTAGAAAACTATATGCCCGTCGACATTATGATTGCGGGATGCCCGCCGAGGCCTGAACCCATCGGGCTGGCAGTCGTCTTAGCCATGCACGCCGTTCAGAGCGGCTACATGGGCAAGGAGGAGAAGCTAAATAAGGAAGGAAGATACTTGGAGGTGCCTCCAGCCGAGGAGGAAGCAAAGGAAATTGGTGAGTATTCCATACCCTTCGGCCCCCAGCATCCAGCCTCAGGAAACTTCGACGTATACTTTAAGCTTGAAGGTGAAAAGGTGAAAAGTGCTAGACCTAATCCTGGATACCTCCACCGAGGCTTCGAAAAGCTTATGGAGTATAGGACCTGGTGGCAGAACATTATGCTCGTCCAGCGGGTTTGCGTGTTGGATGGGGCAAGCTACGAGCTAAGCTATATAGGGGCTGTTGAGAAGCTAGCTGGAGTTGAAGTTCCAAGGAGGGCGCAATACCTCAGGGTGATTCAAGCTGAACTCTGCAGGATTCAGAGCCACCTACTCAACCTCGGCCTAATCGGGGGAGCAACAGGCTTCGACACTATGACAAGGATAACATGGGGTGATAGAGAGCAAATTCTTCTACTCCTCGAAAAGCTTACTGGAGGGAGAATCTACCACATCTATAATATTCCAGGGGGCGTAAGGAGAGACCTACCCTCAAACTTTAAGGAGGACTTCAAGAAGGTTATGAACTACATGCTTAAGCAGCTTGACCTATACGACAACCTATGCTTCACCAACCCCGTCTTCAAGCGTAGAACTAAGGAGCTTGGAGTTTTACCTGCTGATAAGGCTATAGACCTCGACGTTACAGGCCCTAATGCTAGGGCTTCAGGCATAAAGTTCGACGTGAGGGAGGCTATGCCATACGAAGCCTATGAGGAGTTAGGATTTAACATGGTTACTCTGGATGGCTCCGACGCCTACTCTAGGGCGCTGTGTAGGAGGAAGGAGATAGAGGAAAGCCTTTACATCGTGGAGAATGCCATTGAAAAGATTCCAGGTGGAAAGCTTTCTGAGCGGAACGCTAGGGGAGGTGTTCGGCTTTCACCTTTCTCCCCACTCCCCAAGGGTGAAACCATCCACTGCGTTGAAAGTGCAAGAGGTGAGCTATGCTTCCATGTGGTCAGTGATGGCAAGCCTATGCCTTATAGGGTTAAAATAAGGGGGCCAACCTTCGACAGCATTCTGGTTGCAATGCCTGAAATCTTAAAAGGTGAAAACGTGGCGGAAATCCCTGTGATCTACTGGAGCCTAGACAACTGCCCAGCAGACCACGACAGGTGAAGGAGTTTTCCCTCTTCTCTTTTTTAGGTTGAGGGATTAGCTCATCCAAGCATAAGCCGAATTAGGCCGGATACTCTTATCGCTTCTCGCCCAAAACTCTTTAGGATTGCCTTTTCGTAGTGGGAAAAAGGGTTTGGTGGGCCGGGCCGGATTTGAACCGGCGACCCCACGGTTATCAGCCGTGTGCTCTAACCAGGCTGAGCCACCGGCCCAGCACATGAATGAAGGAGTTGAGAGGATAAAAGCCTTTCCGCACCCCTTATATTACTTCTTCCTCGTATCGGCCTCTTTTAACCTCAGCCCTTCTAGCTTCCGCCAGGCTGAAGTTGCTTAACCCCTCCTTCAAATACTCTTCTAAGTATTCCTTGTAGTCGAAGATTTTCACGGGGACTGCGAAATGGATTTTGGGTTGGGAGACTAGGAGGGCCTCCCCTACATCTAGCATTTTAAGCTCCACGTCGGAGTATTCGAGGTAGGGGGTGTTCTCTGAGAGGTAGGCCCTATCCTCCCTAAGCGTGGTTTTCAGGATAAGCTTGGTCCAGAGCTCTGCGAAAACGTCTCGGTTGATGAGGGAGGGCCTGGGTGTAACAGCGTTTAAGCCCACCCTATACTTCCGATGGGTTAAAGCAATATCCGAGAAGATTCCTCCCCGCTCCTCTAGGAATTTGTGAGCCTCCTCCAGCGTGATGAGGAGGTAGGGAAGCCTCCTCCAAGCCTCATAGTCCCCCCTCCAGGCTTCCCTGTAATAGCTTACCGCCTTGTTCACAATCCAGGATACCACCTGCCTCTGGGTTTCCTCGCTTAACCCTGAAATGTCTACGAGAACCGTTTTACCCTTAACAATAGCCTCCACAATGCTATCAGCCGCATCCAGGGTTAAGCCTGCCTCGAAAACGGTCTCATCTAGGTTTGAAAGCTTCCTTAGGAGGGCTTCAATCACCTGCTTGGAGCCTGAAACCTTCCTTCGAACTCCATCCGCATCCTCCTCCCGGTATAGGGCTACAGCCTTCTCAACCCAGTCCTCCCCGAAATGCTTCGAAAGCTTTACCGCATAATGGATTTGGGGTTGGGAAACATCTGGGAGGAGCCATTGAAGCTGCTGGGGGCTTAAACCCTTAAGCCCTATCCTAAGCGGGATGAAGCCTACCTCACCTTTAGGCTTAACCAGGCCGACGTATTCGAGGCGGGTAGAGGCTAAGGGGTGGTCGATAAGCCCCCTCCCTATGTTTTTGCCGGTAAGCAGTTCTCCTGCAAAGTCGAAGATTAAGCCTACCGCCTCACCCTGAGTGGCCATGAGTTCAGAGTTTAATACGAGTTCAGCGTTGGTTTTACCTGAGCCTATCTGACCTACCATAGCAGCCATTCTCGGGATGAAGTCTACGTCTAAGCCTACTATCACCTCCCTCACGGGTCCCCTTCCACCCTCACGGAGGTATCCAAGCCTAAGCCTGCCTTCAAGCTTCAAGCTTTCATAGTCTACGCTCCTCAGGGTTGAGGCCTTCCAGCCATAATCCGGGTTCAACGTTGGAGACCTAAGCCTGCCTTCCCCATCCCTCTCAAGGAAGAGTACAGCCTCCACATGCCTGTACTGCGAGTAGGGGCCAACCGTCCGCATGGAACCCTTCAAGTCTTTAAGCTCCTCCACCTCGCCGAGGGTGGAGCAGCTTCCAGCATTGGTAACCCTAGCGTAGAAGGCTTTATCCTCCCCATCTGCGGGGGTTAACTTGAGAATCTGGCCGAAGCTAACCTCGGCTTCAGCGGTAACCACAAGGTTTACCTTATCCCCCTCAGAGCTTCTAACTCTTCCAAGCTCTAAGCCTTCAACCCTAGTAGTCAACTATTTCCTCCCCCAGCTGGTAGTCGTGGCTTAGGCCGAGGAGAACCCTCCTAAAGCTTGCAGCCTCAGCCTCCCTAAGAAGCTCCTCTAGTAGGCCTTTTTCCTCTAGGCTTCTGTAAACCTCCTCCTCATACTCTATGAGTTTAGGCTCTGGAATATGGGTCCAGCGGTGGGCGAGGTATAGGGGGGCCGGATAGCCGTCGCAGCGAGCATCCCTGGAAAGGTAGGCAAGCTCCGAGGCAGCCTGAACCACGGATTCACCCTCCACCATGTAGTCTACGAAATCGCAGCGGAAAACCCTTGAGCTTGAGGGTGAAAGCTTAACCGCTGAAACCTTTGCGTAGAGTCTAAGCCCCCTAACCCTTCCAACCCTAACCGGATAGTAGATCCAGGTTTCCCGGAGGCTTCCATCCCTGCAAAGCCTTTCACCAGTGAGGCTTAGGCTTGCTAGGAGGTCCCGGCCTTGACCGTCCAGCAGTCTGAGTGAGCGCTTGGGGATGGTGACCATCCTAACTCTTCTTCTCTTAGCCTCCTCATAGAGGTCGAGGAGGAAGTTTTTAGCCCCACCAAAGTAGGCTGCACCATCTAGGAGGCAGAAGTCCCTTTCCCCAAGGTTAAGCGATTTGAGGGCTTGGAGGGCGAGTTCGCTTTCAAACCTTCTAAGCCTGCTCCAGATCTCGTAGAGCCTCCTGGCAGGAGGGCATACGACGCCGAAAACATGGTCTTCGAAGCCCTCATCCACGACGATAGGCCTTCCAGCCTGAACTTCCACCACCACGTAGGCGCAGCGGCTTACACCAACACGCCAATAGTTTCCGGAGAGGAGGGGATAGAAGGAGGCATCTACGGAGAGCATTCTCCCCTTAGGCTTAGAGGAAGCTAGCGAGGTGAACTTCTCCCTTGAAACCTCCTCGAAGGATGGTTCGCCCTCAGGGGGTGGCTCCCCAACAGGAACCCCGCCATCAACATACCTCTTAAGGTCTTCAACAACCTCAAAAATTTCCCGGCGGAGGCCATCCGTCAAGGCCCTCTCCAACCTGAAAGAGAGGAGGCCCCATTTTATTTAAGCTTGTGAGGAAGGTGAAAGTATTAGCCAACGATAATGGAAAAATATTAACTTTAACTTTCTGTTTTCTTTTTGAGGTAGGGGGAGGCTGGGATGGTGAGGATTCTAGCCTGCTCAGACTTCCACGGCAATCTTGAGGCTGCCTCCAGGCTTGCTGAAATCGCTAGAAGGGAAAGGTTCAGCCTAATCCTCGTGGCTGGGGATATAACCCATCTCGGCCCAGTTGAGGCTGGGAGAAGAATAATCGAAACACTTTTGGAGGCTGGGAGACCCGTCCTCCACGTGCCCGGAAACATGGATCCCCCAGGCCTCCACGAGGCCTTAAAAGATTTGGGGGTAAGCCTCCACGGCAGAGGCCTGGTTTTGGAGGGTTTAGCCTTTGTGGGAGCTGGCTTCGAATGTGAGGGGCTTGAAGCCTTAACTGATGGTGTTAGGCAGCTTGGGGGTAGGAGGCCTGACATCGTTTTAACCCATGCCCCCCCAAAGGATACGAAGGTAGACCTAGCGTGGAACGGCTCCCACGTTGGCTGCATGAGGCTGGCGGAATTCATTTTGAAGTTTAAGCCTAGGCTCTCCGTCTGCGGCCATATTCATGAGGCTAGGGGAACCGATAGGCTTGGTGAAACCCTAATATGTAATGCTGGACCAGCCTCCAGAGGTTTCTACGCCGAAATCTCCCTGGAGGGGGAGGTTAATGTCTCCCTGAAAAGGTTTGAGTTTAGGTGAAGAGACTCTTGGAAATCTTCTTCCTTGGAACTGGTGGGGGTAGGTTTTCCATAGTCACCCAGAAGCGTAGAACCGGGGGTTTGAGGATTATTTCTGGGAGGGTAAACCTCCACGTGGATCCTGGGCCTGGAGCCCTCGTATACTCCATTGAGCAGCATTTAGACCCTAGAAAGATTACTGGGCTCCTCATCACCCACGTCCATCCAGACCATGCTAACGATGGAAACGTGCTCTTGGAGGCTATGACTGGGGGCGCCCTAAGAAAGCATGGCTTCCTCGCCTGCGCTAGGAGTGTTACCAGGGGGAATGAGCATGCCGACCCCA
The DNA here is from genome assembly GCA_003662485.1 of Candidatus Hecatellales archaeon. Classification (GTDB taxonomy): domain Archaea; phylum Thermoproteota; class Bathyarchaeia; order Hecatellales; family Hecatellaceae; genus B25. The sequence goes on from QMYD01000033.1 coordinate 6,575, forward strand.
CCATTTCAAGGTATCATAGGGAGCTTCCCGAGAGGGTGGTGGAGTTAAAGGCTGGGGATAGGGTTTCCCTTGGAGGGGTTGAGGTTGAAGCTGTGAAGGCCGTGCACTACGACCCCGACACCATAGGCTTTAAGCTTAGGCTTCCTGAAGGTGAAACCCTCGGCTACACTTCGGATACCGAGTATTTTGAGGGGGTGGGGGAAGCCTATAAGGGCTTGGACGCCCTCATCCTCTGCACCATGAGGCCTAGGGGTGCACCCCTGAAATGGCACATGTCCATAGACGACGCCGTAAAGATTTTAGAGGAGGCGAAGCCCAGACAGGCCCTCCTAACCCACTTCGGCATGAGGATGCTCTCCCAGACAACCCCAGAGGAGGAAGCCAAATACGTGGAGAGGGTTACTGGGATACCAACGCAGGCTGCAAGGGATAACATGAGAGTTAAGGTTGAGAGGAAGAGGAGCCTAACAGAGTTCTTTGGAGGCTGAGCCTTGCAGTTTAAGCCGAAGATTCAGGAGAAACGTTGGAATCCAGCCTGGGAGAAGGAGATTTTCGAGTGGTGGGCTTCCCAAGGCCTCTACCGGTTTAACCCAGACTCAGGTAAGCCTATTTACTCGATTGATACGCCTCCCCCCTACGCTTCTGGAAGGTGGCATGTGGGCGGAGCCACCCACTACGCCCAGATAGACATGATTGCAAGGTATAAGCGGATGAGGGGCTACGAGGTTCTCTTCGCCTTCGGAATAGACCGAAACGGCCTCCCCGTCGAAATAGAGGTGGAGAAAAAGCATGGGGTTTCGGCTAGGGAAATCCCACGGGAAAGGTTTCTCGAGCTTTGCAGGGAATTCCTCGACGAGGTTGAGGCTGGAATAATCGCTACGGCGAAGCGGATGGGGATGAGCTGCGACTTTGAGCATATCTACCGCACGGACAGCCCTGAGTATAGGGCTTTAACCCAGGCAACCTTCATCGAGCTCTGGCGTAGGGGACTAGTCTACTCTGATGATAGGCCTACCAACTGGTGTCCGGTCTGCGGAACCACCATAGCCGACGCTGAACTCGAATACCTCGAAGTGGAAACCTACCTCAACTATATCAGGTTCCCCCTCAAGGATGGAGGCAGCGTAACCATAGCCACAACTAGGCCTGAACTCTTATGCTCCTGCGCAGCGGTGATCTTCCACCCAGAAGATGAACGCTACCAGAATTTGAGGGATAAAACAGCCGTGGTTCCGCTGTACGAGAAGGAGGTTCCTATTATTCCTCACCCCAGCGCCAAGCCTGAGTTCGGCACGGGGGTGGCTATGATCTGCTCCTACGGCGACTACACGGATATTAGGCTTTTCAGGGAGCTTGGGCTTAAACCCGTTATCGTGATAGATGCTGAGGGGAGGATGAACGAGTATGCAGGCCCCTACCGGGGGCTTAAAGTTGAGGAGGCGAGGGAGCGAATAGTCTCCGACCTGGAGAAGGCTGGATACCTGGTTAAGCGGGAGAAAATCAAGCATAAGATTCCATCCTGCTGGAGGTCTAAGAACCCCGTGGAGTTCATCTCTATGAGGGAATACTATTTAAAGCAGCTTCCCTTCCTCGAAGCGCTCAGAAGTATAGCGGAGAAAATGGTTTTCCACCCTCCAGAGGCGAGGCAGTACCTGCTCAACTGGATAAACTCCATCACGGTGGACTGGCCTATTTCGAGGAGACGCTACTATGGAACAGAGATACCCCTATGGTACTGCGCTAGGTGTGGTAGGCCCCACCTGCCTCCACCAGGCAGATACTACCAGCCCTGGAGGGAGAAGCCTCCCTTCGAGAAATGCGAGGCCTGCGGCTTCACGGAGTTTAGGGGGGAGGAGCGAACCTTCGACACGTGGATGGACTCCAGCATCTCCCAGCTCTACATCCTCGGCTATGGGAGGGATGAGAAGCTCTTCAAGAAAACTGCTCCATGCAGTCTCAGACCTCAGGGGGTGGACATTGTTCGAACCTGGCTCTACTACTCTGTTCTGCGAACCTACCAGCTACTGGGAAGCCAAGCCTTCAGGGAGGTTAGAATCTCGGGAATGGGCTTGGACGAGCATGGTGAAGCCATGCACAAGTCTAAGGGGAATATCATCTGGCCTGAACCCATCTTCGAGAAGCTTGGAGCCGACGCCTTCAGGCTTTGGGGAGCCTCAGAAGCGAGGCTGGGCTCCGACTACAGATTTAGCTGGGAAAGACTTGAGGGGGCAGGCCGCTTCCTAACCAAGCTCTGGAATGTTTCCAGGTTTACCTCCTGCTTCCCCCAGCCTGAAGAAGGCTATGAGCTTCAGCCCCTAGACCGTATGCTACTGGCCAAGCTTAACAGGGTTATAGGGGAATGCATTCGAGGCTATGAGGCCATGGATGTTTTCATTCCAGCTCAAACCATTCGAGGCTTCCTCTGGAGCTTCTTCGCAGACCACTATGTTGAGGCGGTGAAGGCTAGAGCCTACAACAGCGAGGGTGAATGGTCTGAGGAGGCTCAGAAGGCAGCATGGTGGACCCTCCACACCACCATAAAAACCATTCTAAAACTTCTCGCACCCATATGCCCGCATATAACTGAGGCCATATGGCTTAGAGTATACTCGCAGAAGTCTATTCACTTAGAATCTTTCCCCGAGCCAAACCCCGAGTGGGAAAGCAGCCTCGAAGAGCTGGCTGAAGCCTTCCAAGCCTTTAACTCAGCAGTTTGGAAGTTTAAGAAGGATAGGGGGCTCCCCCTAAACGCTGGAATAGGTGAAGCCTACGCCCCTGAAAGCCTTAAACCCTTCCAAGCCGACTTAAAAGCCATGCACAAAATTAGGAATTTAAGGTTTGGAAAGCCTGCGAGCGGAGAATACAGTGTTTACGGGGAGGCTTACCTTAAGCCTTAGATACAAGTCCATCCCTTTTTCCGAACCTTCCATTCGACTATTTCTTTTGTATTCGTAGCCTGACCCTGCCGTAAGGCCTTTCTACTCTGACTTTCCCTTTTTTGAGAGGTATAGGAGGCGGTTTATGCCGTTTATCATGGCTTCAACGCTGGCTCTTACAATATCGGCGTTGGCGGCTCTAGCTGAAACCATGCGCCCCTC